>JAGGSD010000349.1 GCA_021159265.1 Syntrophobacterales bacterium
ATGCAGTCCGGGGACAAGTATGGAACCTTGAACCCTTGAACCCGTGAACGGTTACTTATTGCTTTTATTCTCTATCCTGCATGGCAGTCGAATAAGTCAAGACCTTTGAAAAATGTTTAATTTCGTTCAATTTCAAGGAATGCGGTCCCGATTCTATCGGAATTAATTGCAGGAATACAATCAATCCTTTAATTGTAAAATTCTTACCTGCCTGTGCGTTGCCTGTCTGCGTGCGGACACGCACAGGCAGGCGCTGAAATTGGGCGAAAGGAGACGTTTTGCAAAGGTTTCTAAGTCAATGGGCAACCGTACTGCCCGCCACTTTTCATTGCCATTCTTTCCTTTAGTTTGATATACAACCTTCAATGAAAAATACTGTTAAAAGCAATCAGCTAAAAACAGCCGTTACGAGCGGTCTGAATAAGGGCTGGTCCGGGTTTATCTGGATGTTAAAGATTATTATTCCCGTTTCTTTTCTGACTGCCCTTCTCGCGTGGAGCAGCTGGATAGAACTTCTCGAATTAATTTTCCAGCCCATTATGAATTTTTTCAGTCTCCCTGCTATTGCCGCTCTTCCCCTTATCATAGGAATGCTCACAGGCATATATGGCGGCATTGCTTCCATGGCAGTCCTGCCCCTTACAGTGGAGCAGATGACCTTAATAGCAATATTTCTTCTTATCGCCCATAACCTTATTCAGGAGGGGATAATACAGGGAAAATCAGGCATCAATTTTCTTAAGGCAACTCTTTTTCGTCTCGTCATTGCTGCTGTCACCGTATTTATCGCGGCACAATTCCTTGATATAACTTCAGCGTCTCAAATGACAGTCGATGGATTACAATCTCACGTCTCACAACCATTCTTAAAAATGCTGCAGGACTGGGGTATTATAACGGTTCATCTGATAATCAGAATATTTTTTATTATTATGTTTATATTGACATTATTGGAGGTATTAAAATCCCTGGGCTGGATAACACATATTGTCAGATTTCTTTTTCCCCTTTTGAAAATTATGGGGCTTAATCAGAGAGTTGGTGTTCTGTGGGTGACCGCGGTCATTTTTGGGCTGGCTTATGGTGGTGCTGTAATTGTCGAAGAAGCAAAAAACGGGCAATTATCCAGGGAGGACCTGGAAGAGCTGCATCTTTCCATCGGTATTAATCATTCCATGATTGAAGATCCCTGCCTTTTTCTGCCTCTCGGCATCAGTGCTTTCTGGCTCTGGATACCCCGGTTGATCGTGGCCATCATAGCCGTGCGCCTGCTTGTATTCTGGCAGATATTCCGGGAAAAACACCTGCCGTGAATTTATTCGCCTGCTGCAAAAACATGCCATACAAAGAAGCGCTGTCGTACGTTAAGCTGTCGATGCCGGTGATACTTTGTAACCCCGATATCAAAAGTAATGATGTTACAAGCTGTTCAAAACACAACAACATGTTTGTTGTAGCCAGAAATTAGTGGCTCCCGGGTATTGAAGGCAGCAAGGAACAGGTTGCTAACAGAAAGTATCAGGGTCAGCTTATTGTAAGTGAAGGGTTGACTCTTTTACATCCCATTTCCTATTTTCCCGTAAATTTAGGCCTGCGTTTTTCAAAAAAGGCGTCTAACCCCTCACGGGAATCGGGTGTTTTTGATGCCTTTACCATGCCGGAGCGTTCCAGTTCCAGTTGGCGCTTTAAAAGACCGAGCATTGCATGGTTCAAGTTTTCTTTTGCGATAGCAAATGCTTTCGTCGGACCTTGGGCAAGTTTTATTGCCATTTCGGTGGATACCCGCTCAAGCTCATCATCTCCCACAACATTGTTAACAAATCCCCAATCTAATGCTTGCATGGCATCAAACACGGGATCAAGGAGTAATAACTCGGTTGCTCTCCCAAATCCGAGTAAAAGAGGAACGAGCAGCATCCATCCTCCATCGCCGGTAAAGCCTATTCCTGTATAGGATTGCCTGAATTTTGCTGAGGAGACACAAATCCTCAAATCGCAGGCAGCAGCGATACTCATTCCCGCGGCCACGACAGCTCCGTTTATCGCTGCAATTACCGGTTTGGGCATTGAGCGGATGTTGATAATGATTATGTTTAATAAGTCTATTAGTTCCGACAGCATGTTTGATGAGTCAGTTTCCAGTGACGCTTTGAGAACTGATATGTCGCCGGCCGCGCAGAATGCCTTCCCTTCTCCGGTAATGATTACCGCCCTGATATCCTCATCACCAAGACAGATCTCTAAGGCTTTTGCCAGATCGCTGGCAAGTTCAATATTAAGGGCATTGAATTTTTTGGGTCTATTCAGTTTAATCGTTGCTATATTATTTGATTTTTGGAAGATGATCTTTCTAAATTCCATGGTTCCCTCCAATTCTCCAATTTCGTTTCCAGCGATGGTAAGCTGCATGCAGGAATTTCAGTGCCTGGCACAAAATTCTGAGTAGTCGTACAGATGTCCCAATGCCCTTATTGCTCTATCGACGCTTGTGAATGCCAATGACTTGCCTGTTTTCTCAATATTTATTTTAGCTTCATCGGCAAAACTCCCATAAATATGGAATATCAAAGGCTTATCCGGGTGTGCATTTGTAATTCTTTCGATCATAGGTGTTAGGCTTCTCCACTGGCCTGGAGGTAGAAACTCTCCAAAAACACAAAGAATTCCATCTATTCCCGGGTCACTCAGGAGTGTGTCTACAGCCATTTCTTCGATCTCAGGTAGAGAAGCCTTTCTTTCAACCATTATGGCCGGCCAGATATCAGCAGGATTGCCAACATCTTGCCAGGAAGGATAGAATTCTTCTAAGCGCTTCAGAGTAGGCTGTGATAATTTTCCAATTTCTAAACCATGCTTGTTGCAGGCATCTATGCCCATGATTCCTAATCCGCCGGTGTATGAGGCAACAGCGATTCTATTTCCTTTCATCAGAGGCAACGTATAAAATGCCTTTACCGTATCAGCAAATTCATCTATGTCGTCTACCCTTATTATTCCAGATTGTTTCAACCCAACGTCCCACATCTTGTCTTTTCCAGCCATCGATCCGGTATGCGACTGCGCCGCCCTGGCAGCCTGTTCACTTTTGCCTGTCTTTAAGGCTACTACAGGTTTTTTGCCGGTGATCTTTTTGGCAGCCTCGAGGAATTTTCTGCCATCCTTCATGCCTTCAATGTGCAAAGCTACGACTTTAATATCATCATCCTGTTCAAAATACTGTAATCCGTCAGCCATATCAATATCGCTGCCGTTACCAAGATCAAGACCCTTGCCAACGAATTTTGCAAAAGAATATCCTACCATAAAGACTCCGGTTTGGCATATAAGGCCTACCGGAATTCGTTCCATATCCTGCTTCACAAATGATGAGCTAAAGTTGACAAAGGCGTTAGCAATTCCCAGGCTGTTAGGACCCAAAATCCGGACATTATTTCCCTTAATAATTTCGTCCAGTTCTGATTGTAGTTTTTTCCCTTCCTCATCATCGGCATCACCAAAGCCTTGTGTGACTATCACGATGGAATCGATACCATTGCCCGCACATTCCTTAACTACCTTCGAAATGATCTGCCGCGGCAAATTGAGTACCGCCAAATCACATTGCTCTGGCACTGCCTGAATATCAGGATACGTCTTAATTCCCAAAATTTCCGAGGCGTTCGGATTTATAGGATAAATTTTCCCTCTGTATCCATAACTCAACAGATTGTCTAATATGTTAAAAGCTTCTTTGCCGGTGCGCCTTGAGACACCGAAGATAGCCACAGATTTGGGTTCAAAAAACTTTTTTAATTGTGATACTACATTCATTGCTGGAACCTCCTGTCAAAGGTTGTAATAATTTTGCAAAAACATATCATTTTAAATACGTAATTACAAGCAGAGTGGTGGACCCGCAGGGCTCCGTCATTCTTGCTGATAACAGGTTAAAATCATGTTTGTATAGGTGGCTTCTAAAATTCTCGCACAAAGACGCGAAGCACGCAAAGAACAAAATAGAAAATCTTTGCGACTTTGCGTGAAATTATGTTCTTTTCAAGTTGCGGTCACTACTGTCCGGTTAAAAGTTTAGCAACATGCCATAATACTTTGATATTGAACAGATATTTGAAAATTTACATGATTGGTCCTGAGTTATAAGCTCCCCCTACAAAATCAGAAAATTCCCCTGTTACGATCAGTTTCTGTATCTGGCCTTTGCCCAGTTAACGTATCGAGAAAGCTTAAGAGATAAAGAAACATGTTTAAACTCGCATCACGAAAAATTATACCACGTCGGCTTCCGGGACCAGATATCACGGTCAACGCTGGCCGATGCCAACGAACATCGCGACTATCGGATATATCAGGACTTCGGATACTATCTTATCGGCATAGCGAAAAAACTCTATCAAAATGAAAAACTGGCAGTGGAGCTGGTTCAATCATTATATGCCCTCGACTCATCAACAACCATCGATCTATGCCTTTCTCCATTTCCATGGGCAACCTTTCGAACGACCAAGGCGGCAATAAAACTCCATACACTGCTGGATTTACGTGGCTCAATCCCCACGTTCATCAGCCTTACCCCCCGGCAATGTCCACGATGTTACCATACTGGACATAGTGCCTATAAAACAAAAATCAATCATCACAATGGATCGAGGGTATATAGACATCGGGCGTCTATATGCGATTCATCAACTTCCCGCCTTTTTCGTCATTCGTGCAAAGAGCAATCTGAAGTTTCGCCGTCTGACTTCACGAAAGGTGGACAAAGCCTCAGGTCTTCGGGCCGATCAAACAATCTCATTCTCAAAGTCACAAAGTCGAAAGAAGCGTACCCGGAGGCCTTACGGCGAGTATCATATGTGGACCCGGGGACAAACAAGCGTTTTGTTTTCCTGACCAATATATTTACAATACCGGCAGAAACGGTGGCCGAGATCTACAAACAACGCTGGCAGATAGAGCTGTTTTCCAAATGGATCAAACAGCACTTGAGAATAAAATCGTTCTTTGGAACATCATTCAATGCAGTAAAAACCCAGATTTGGGTTGCCATCAGTATCTATTTGCCCGTAGCAATTATGAAAAAGCGACTTAATCTGCCGGGGAGCCTCCACACAATTTTGTAAATTCTGGAGGTCAATATTTTTGAGAAAAAGCTCACTATTCAACTGGTTAGTGATGCTCTTAAACAAGAAAAAGAACCATCCGCAGTGGGAAGATGAGTGCTGAGGGCTATATGCGTCTGAAGCAGAGAACAAACAGTGTCCTACCGAGGATTGATACCAGCCTTGCGCAGGTGCTGCTGGATATAGTTCAACAAGTGACACGCAGGGATCGAGATAAAAAGATGTTCCTCTATACGGTCTGATTTGCTGTGATGGATGGGACGAAGTCCCAGTTCACCCTTTAAACTACAAAAGGCATCCTCCACCGATGTAAACATGATATAGAGTAACCATATCTCGTTTTTTGAAAGATCCATTCTGTCTGTGTGTATGAGGTAACTGCCGTCATATGGCTTGCCAAGTTTAGATGGATCAAAGCTCCATGTTATTGTAACGGCTCTGCCTTTCTGTTCTTTTACATCAATGGAGAATCCCTTTGAAACCCTGCTGTAGCGCTGCCTCAACCGGCCTATTCGCTCCAGAACTTTTGGATATGACTTCAGACGTCTCTTTATGTTGAGACCTTCGCTGAGATATTCTATCTTCTGCTCCATGGCATCCCGCGCCTTGTTTACAATAGCCTGCTCCTTCTTCATCTTGCCGTTACTGATACAATGGAAATATGTTTCATTTTCGATATGTATCTCCTTGACCTTGATTCCTTCTTTTATCTGTTCGAATGAGCCATCTTCTATATGTTCCGGCTTACTGCGCCTGCCTGTGCGTTGCCTGTCTGCGTGCGGACACGCACAGGCAGGCACGCAGACAGGCAAAAATGGCAAAAGAATTTCTTTATGGCTGATAAGTCCTTTCAAAACTTAAAT
>JAGGSD010000121.1 GCA_021159265.1 Syntrophobacterales bacterium
TTGGGATGCGTATTTACGGGAAAAGCGTCAGCTTCGTCAGGCCTGAAACAAAATCTGGAGCCAAATTGGCAATTATTTGCGAAAATGAGCATTTTTGACGAGGACTTCAGGTCTTTAATGCTGCCTTTGTCCTTAACCCTGAACCATGAACCTGTGAACGGTTACGCATAAAGAAAACTGCAGATATGGCAAAAACAGACAAAGATCATGATCAAACGATTGATGATGGAGCCAGAGCCGCTCAAAGAATCGCTGAAGAGGCCGAGTTCGGTTCAAGAAGACTTTCGGGAATAAGCAGATATCTTATTCCCTGTATCGCGGCTGCCTGGTCCCTTTTTCAATTATCTCTTCCTCAGTTAATCATGCTGGATTCGGTCTATATACGCTGCGTCCACCTGGCTTTTGCCATCGTGCTGGTTTACTTAAGTTATCCTGCTCTTAAAAAAAAACAAACAAAAGGAATCTTTTCTTTCCTGTCAAATAAAGATCGGATTCACTTTATTGATTACACATTAGCCATCCTCGCCGCTCTGGCTGCCCTCTATCTTGCTATTAATTATGTATCACTGAGCACGAGGCAGGGCGCGCCCACAACTACTGATATCATTGTCGGAATAGCGCTTGTTGTGTTGCTGCTGGAAGCGGCAAGGCGCTCTCTGGGGCCGTTTCTGGTTGTTGTTGTTTCTGTCTTCATATTTTACAGTTTTTTTGGCAGTTACATGCCTGATGTTATCTCATTCAAGGGGGTCTCATTAAGTCGCTTTATAAGTCAGATTACAATTTCTACGGAAGGCATTTATGGCATTCCCCTCGATGTCTCGGCTACCATTGTCTTTCTTTTCGTTTTGTTCGGTTCCATGCTGGACAAGGCCGGGGGAGGAAAGTTTTTTATCGATCTCGCCTTCAGCCTCCTGGGACATTATAAGGGGGGACCGGCCAAGGCGGCGGTTCTGGCAAGTGGTCTGACCGGCCTGGTTTCCGGGTCAAGTATCGCCAACACAGTAACGACAGGGACATTCACCATACCGCTCATGAAGAGCGTGGGTTATCCGGATTATAAAGCGGGAGCCGTTGAGGTTGCGGCAAGCACAAACGGCCAGCTAATGCCCCCCATCATGGGAGCGGCCGCGTTTATCATCGCCGAGTACTGTAATCTTAAATACATCGAGGTAGTAAAGGCTGCCTTTATCCCTGCAATAATTTCCTATATTGCATTGATCTATATAACACACCTAGAAGCCTCAAAACTCGGGATGAGGGGGCTTCCCAGAGATCAACTGCCACGCTTTTTCAAAACCCTATTTGGTGGACTTCATTTTTTAATTCCCATGTTTTATCTTATCTATGAATTGATGATTCTGCGTCACTCCCCGGAACTTTCCGCTTACCGGTCCATTCAGGTGTTAGCTGTGTTGATCGTGGCACAGAACCTCGTTAAGGCACACATGGCCAGAAAATCCTTAGCGGACAGTTTTAAACTCAGCCTTCGCCAGATCTGGGATGCCCTAGTGGCAGGCGGGAGAAATATGATGGGAATAGGCGTTGCTGTCGCTGCCGCCGGCATTATAGTGGGTGTTGTCACCATGGGCCTGGGGGGGCTGATTGTTGAAGTAATAGACACCATCGCCGGGGGCAATATCTATTTATTGCTCGTTATCACCGCCGTTGCAAGCCTTATCCTTGGAATGGGACTTCCCACTACGGCTAATTACATTGTCATGGCATCTTTAACTGTGCCGGTTATTATTACGCTTGGGGCTGATTATGGCCTTGTGATTCCTGTTATTGCGGCTCATCTTTTCTGCTTTTTCTTCGGCATCCTGGCTGATGACACCCCGCCTGTGGGTCTGGCCGCGTACGCGGCGGCAGCTATCGCGAAATCCGATCCGATTAAAACAGGGATTCAGGGATTCACCTATGATATTCGAACGGCAATTCTCCCATTCATGTTCATCTTCAATTCCGATTTGTTATTGATAGGGATACACTCATGGTGGCATATCGCTTTTATTTTCGTTTCCGGCGTTCTCGCCATGTTTGCATTTGCCGCCATGACTCAAAACTATTTTATCATCAAAAACAGAATATATGAGGGTCTTCTCTTAGGATTGGTGACATTTATGTTATTGAGACCGCAATTCTTTGTTGATTGCTTTCACTTTGCCAATAAAATTACTTGGTCTCTCATAGGTTTTGCCTTGTTCGGCCTTGTCTATCTCGTTCAATTACCGAGAGCCCGTGTTGCGAACAGGGAAAAGATATAGCAGTGTCCGGCAGGAGGAGAAAATGTTACCATCAATAAAAAACATTTTATACGCAACAGACCTTTCACAAAATTCAGCATTCGCATTCCGTTACGCCATACTACTGGCCGATGCATCGGATGCAAAGATAACGATATTATACGTTCTGCCCGACGTGGATTCGGCAATGGAGGTTCCCATTATTACTCAGATGGGGGAGGAACGTTATTACAAACTGCGGAAAGAAAAATCCAGGGAAACTATCGAAAAGATAGAGAAAAGATTGAGTGATTTCAGCAGGGGAGAATTAAAAAATGGTCAGGGGAGAAAAGACAGGGTTGCGTCCATCCTGATTCATGAAGGAGATGCTGCGGATGAAATCCTGAACACCGCGGACAAATTAAACAGCGATATTATCGTTCTGGGGGCTCACGGCAAGGGAATACTTACCCATACCTTTCCGGGAACAGTGCCTGACAAGCTGCTCAGGCGGAGCAGAAGACCTGTTCTTGTGGTTCCTATACCGGGGGATGCATCGGATATTGACTTGTAAGTACTCGGGGTTAAGGTTCACGGTTCAAGGTTGATTGTTTTTTAGCCACTGAACCGTGAACCGCTAAATGTGAAATCTTTAAATGGAGAGAGATCATGAGAAAAAAATTATTTATTCTTATATCGGCAACCTTTTGCCTGTTTCTGATTTCTCTTCCCTGTGTTGCGCCGGGCGGTGAGCGCTTCATCGACAATGGAGACGGGACTGTGAGCGATACATTAACCAATTTGATGTGGTCTAAAGAAGATAATCTAGGTGACATTAACTGGCATGATGCAAAGGTTTACTGCAATACCCCTCCCATATCCGGATATAAATACTTGGACTGGAGAATGCCGACAATCAAGGAGCTCAGGACTCTGTATAACAAAGACACAGCCGGATACGAAACGGACTGCGGGCTGAGGGCAAGAATTGACCCGGCCATCAGGTTAAGCTGTGCGTGGGTTTGGGCTTCCGGCAATAAGACCATCTCGGCTTATGCCTTCAGTTTCAGGAAAGGTTATCAATATTCAACTCTTAAACTCAATAAGAAACTCTTTAGAGCTCTTCCGGTGCGAAATATTAAATGATGTATCCCGGTTCGATCATAACCCCGGATTTTGCGGGAAGAGAAAGGAGATCTTCCAATGGGAAAGAAAACAAATGAAGACCACGTATTTTATAGAAATCCGACAAAGTATTACCCCACAGCAGAGAGGGGGAAGGGAATCTATATTTACGACAGCGAAGGGAAACAATATATCGATGGTTCCGGCGGCGCAGTAGTCGTTAATATAGGTCACGGGGTTAAGGAAATTCAGGAAGCCATGTTGAAACAGGCAGGCATGATTTCCTTTACTCATGGTTCTCAATTTACAACAGAGGCAGCAATAGAACTGGCAGACAAAATAGTTAATATTTCACCTCCGGGGCTGGACAGGGTTTACTTTCTCTCCGGTGGTTCAGAAGCCGTGGAGACTGCCGTAAAAATGGCACGTCAGTACCAGGTAGATCGTGGTGTTCCTTCTAAGTACAAGGTTATATCACGGTGGACAAGCTATCACGGCAATACCTTGGGCGCCCTGGCGTTGAGCGGGCACACGGGACGGAGAAAGTATCACCAGCCCTTGCTCCAGCACACTCCTCACATTGTCCCGGCCTATTGCTATCGGTGTCCATTCGGAATGGAAAAAGAAACATGCAATCTGGAGTGCGCCGAGGATCTGGAGAGGACAATTCTATATGAAGGGCCTGATTCGGTTTCCGCTTTCATAGCCGAACCGGTCGTCGGCGCAACGGCGGGCGCTTTAGTGCCGAAAGACGGATATTTCCAGAGGATACGCGAGATTTGCGACAAGTATGATGTTCTGCTCATGGTCGATGAGGTCATGACCGGTATCGGAAGGACGGGAAGATATTTCGCCGTTGATCACTGGAATGTAATACCCGATATGATTATCTGCGCCAAGGGCCTTGCCAGCGGCTACACACCTATCTATTGTGTTGCCGCAAAGGAAAAGATTCGCAAAGCCATTATGGAAGGTAACGGAAACTTTGTGCATGGCCATACATACAGCCAGAATCCACTTTCCTGTGCCGTCGCTTCGGCCGTTCTTGATTACATAGACAAACATGATCTTATAAATCGCAGCGCCACCATGGGGGTTTATCTTTTGGATAAATTAGGAAGCTTGCGCAAATATTCCATAGTCGGAGATATCCGGGGTCTGGGTCTCTTTGCGGGTGTTGAATTTGTAAAAAATAGAAAAACTAAAGAAACCTTTGATCCGGGATTGAAACTCAATGCCCTTATAGGCAACAGAGCTTTTAAAAAAGGGCTGATATGTTATCCGGGTGGCGGTGGAGCTGACGGTGTTAACGGCGATCACATCCTTCTCGCCCCTCCCCTTATTATTACGGAGAAACAGATTGATAAGATTGTGGCAATTCTTGATGAATCTATCAATGAAATCGTAAAGGAAAAGAATTTGTAGACATAAAGAGCCTGATGCGGCAAAGCCGCAAAGGTACAAGGTAAAAGGTTCAAGGATCAAGGAAAAACCTGAAAACAATTCTGCCTTTTTAGTCTTAATTCCCGGCCTTTTACCTTGTACCTTGAACCTTTTACCTTGTACCTCGTACCTCGTTGTTCATTACCTGACACCAGCATCTGCGCGAAAAACGCCTGTCTGCGTGCCTGCCTGTGCGTGCGTGTCCTCACCTGTCTGCCGCGCAGGCGGCACAGGCAGGCAGTTGTTGAGAATAAAGACTCTAACAAGTTTCATGTTCGGAAACGGCCATTTTCCTCAATCCAAGAATTTTTCTGGCTTCATCCGGTGTGGCTATCTCCCGACCGTATTCTTTGCAGAGGGGAACATAACGCTCTACAATCTCGGCATTGGTTTTGGCCAGAACTCCCTTCCTTATGTAAATGGCATCTTCCATGCCTACCCTGATGTGTCCTCCCATAATAAGCGCCAGCATAGCCATGTCAATTTGCGGCGCCCCAATACCTATGTTAGACCAGGTTGCGTTTTCAGGAATATGTTCGTAAAAATGCAAGAAGGCTTTGGCCGTAGCGGGAGCCCCCGCAGGGGTGCCCAGGACGAATTGAAAATGAAGGGGATCATCCAGCTTGCCTTCGTCTCTCATCTTCAAAGCCGTTATTATCATGCCGAGATCAAACGCCTCGATCTCCGGTTTTACACCGTATTCCCTCATCTGCCTGGCGGCTTCATCGAGAAACTCCACCGAGTTGATAAACGGTTTCTGGCCTAAATTGATCGATCCTGCATCGAAGGATGCCAGTTCCGGTTTTAATGCCAAACATGCCAGTCGCTCTTCCGTAGGCAGGTTCAACCCGGGAACGCCGCTTGTGGTCAAACATATAACGAGGTCCGTTTTTGATCTGATGGGATCTACAACCTGTTTATAGAGGTTTACGTCGGGGGACCCCATACCGGTTTCCGGATCTCTCACATGAATATGAACGATTGCGGCGCCTGCTTCCCAGCATTCAATGGCAGATTGGGCAATCTCTTGCGGAGTAATAGGAATGTAAGGCGCAACATCCCGTTGCATACGGCTGCCTGTAATGGCGGCAGTTATTATTACTTTTTCCATAAACTTGTCCTTTCTTTAAAGCTCCATTATGCCGTTTAGCGGCATTATAATGGAAAGTAACTTTTACAA
>JAGGSD010000004.1 GCA_021159265.1 Syntrophobacterales bacterium
TTTCCAGTTTATCCGGGTTAGGTTGACATAACAGGATATATTTCTATAGCAATACGCAATGGACAAATTGATTTGAAGCTAAGAACACTACATATTTGTGGGATAGATAGTATATGCCTGGAATAAAGGTATAAAATACTACCGACCTTCACCTCCAAGGGGAAATGGTTTTGTGAGGGGATGAGTATATGTGGTTTATTTTTGCGCAGATGGCGGCACGGGCGGGGGGAAACAAGGCACAAGGACAAAGGAACAGGGATCAAGGAAAAACCCTCAGTCTTTAACTTTGTGGCTTTTCCGCCTCAGGAATGGCAAAAACGCTTTAATTTCAAACTTTAGAATTTGGCAGCCTTGTAAGAATTTCAGCTCCTTTAGAAGTAACCAGAATTGTATGTTCAAACTGAGCGCTTATACTTCCGTCAACAGTAGTAACTGTCCATCCGTCTGTTAACGACGTTTCCACAGCATAAGATTTTCCCATATTGATCATCGGCTCGATCGTAAAAATCATTCCTTCTCGAAGACGTATTTTATTATCCCTGGTAAAATGATGAAAGACGTGTGGATCTTCGTGAAAACTCTTCCCAATTCCATGGCCTCCGTAATCTCGAACAATAGAATATCCGAATTTACTGATATATTTTTCAATTGTTTTTCCTACTTCATACAAATATTTTCCCGGCTTAACTGCATCAATTCCTCTATACAAGGCATTTTTTGTTCGATTCACCAGATTTTTCGTTTTTTCATCAACATTACCGATCATAAAGGTGCGTGATGTATCTCCATGATAACCATCTAAAATCACAGTAACATCGATATTTACAATATCACCATCTTTCAGAATATCTTTTTCTGAAGGAATTCCATGACACACAACATTATTGATTGATGTGCAAATACTTTTTGGGAATCCGTTATAATTCAAGGGGGCAGAAATACCACCATGCTTTTGGGTAAATTTTTCACAAAGATCATTAAGGTATAATGTTGAAACACCCTCTTTCACAAAAGGTTCGATATAATTGAGCAATTGAGCGGCTAACTTTCCTGCTTTTCGCATCTTTTCTATTTCTTCCTGATTTTTAATAATTATCACTGTTTTTACCTCATAATTTTTACATTGTTCTTTTGTAACCGTTTACTGAACGTTGAAATTAGAAATTGGAAATTCGGCCTTCATGCTTTTGCATTGTTAATGATTATATTCAATCTTGTTCTACTCATCAAGGTAGTGCAGACCATATCTGATAGCTCTTCTGCCAGTTTGTAGACATCCATCTCGCAAACTCGTTTCATCTCTACCCAATTTCTACTTTCCAATTTCAAGTTTCAAGCCGTGAACGGCTACGTTCTTTTTTTCTGACCGCCCAGAACCACGCAATTCGAGCCGTCTTCCTGTCTTTTGTGATATTTACCGCATAAACATCCTATCAACGGTCAGCTGTCCCCGCATGGGAGGCGAACATTATAATGCTGAAACATATAATATGTCAACGCCAAGACTTTTCTCCGCAATCTCCCGGATAGGCTTAGTGGCTGTTAGTGCGGATCACAAAGAATGAAGAAAAAGGTCGAGTTGATGCAGGGGAATAAAAACCGCCGGGAATCAGTCAATCCGAAAGGTCAAGGAAAATTTCTGTTTTTCCCTTGACAAAACTTATCATGAATGTCCCTATAATACCGCTTAATGCCCTGCACGAATTGCGAGAGGATTCCGTGAAAAAGCGTCTTTCATTAAAAATATTCATACATCTCTTAATCATTGTATCGTGGCTTGGCATCATGTTCCTTCTGATCGAAAAGGAAGGATTGATACAATTTCGAACGGGGGGACCCTCGTTAAGAAAGGCCATACCGAAGGATATAGTACTCGATGTCTGGAAAGGAGTTTACATAAAAGACCGGTGGATCGGTTATGTCCACACAATGTTGGGCCACGATAAAGAAACCAACAATAAAGGATATATTGTTCATTCCTTTTCATACTTGAGATTCAAGATGTTTAATAAACTAACAGGCCTTACTGTCAATACATTACAGAAACTTGATTCCGAGTATCGTTTAATCGACTTTGTAGTCAAAATATCCGGCGCGACCAATATAATAATAAAGGGAGAAAGGCTCGGTAAAAAGATTTTTCTGGATATTCATCATAACAGAAACATATACAGCAAAGTTTTCGAGGCAGGAGATGATTTCTTCCTCGAACAGAGCATATTGTCAATCTATAGAGGCAAGGGACTAAGGCCTGGTGATTCTTACACATTAACCATTTTAAACCCCCTGACAGTCAGTACCGAAAAAATCAAACTCAAAGTTGTAGATAAAGACAAAGACACAACAGTTATGGAAACAAAATTCGCCGGTCTAACATCACGATCGTGGATCAACAAGAATGGCCTTATCGTTCGTGAAGAAACCCCGAATGGCTGGGTTATGAAACTTGAGAGCGAAGAAAAGGTAAATGAACATTTGAGGCAGTCTAAAGGTTCCACCGTAGATATTCTAAAAGAAACATCCGTACACCCAACAGGAAAGATCGCACATCCCCGTCAGGTAAAATCCCTAATGATTAAGGTGACAGGAATCGATAAAAATACTTTTTCTCTCGATGGAACGAGGCAAAAGTTTCTTGATAGTGAAAAGGGCATAATAAAGATCTCTTCCATTTTTGTCGATCCTGAAAAAGCGACGAAACTGCCATGCAACAGAGCAAAACTAAGCAAGTTCCTTGAGCCATCTCCCTGGATAGATTGTCAGGATTCAAATATTAAAGCAAAAGCCGCTGAAATCATCAACGGCGAAAGAAATAGCTGGCTTGCCGCAAAAAAGATTTCCGGCTGGGTCTATAAAAACGTACATAAAACATTCAGCCCTGGCATACCTATTGCTACTTCTGTTTTGGTAAACAGAAAAGGAGACTGCAACGAACACACGGCGCTTTTTATCGCCCTGGCCAGGGCTTGCGGTATCCCGGCAGAGACGTGTACGGGCCTTGTATATATAAATGACGGTTTTTATTACCACGCGTGGCCGAAAGTTTATGTGGGTAAATGGGTGCACCTTGATCCAACCCTTGGTCAACCAGTCGCAGACGCTACCCATTTTGAGCTTATCTCCGGTGATTTTTCAAAACAGGCCGGAATTGCCGTCGCAATAGGAAAGATTCAGATTGAGATTTTAGAAACAGAGAATTGATACTGAATGCCGGACAATGGATGTTTTAAACTCGAAACTCAAAACTCGAGAGGGGGTAGCGGCTTGGTAAGGATTGAACAATTAACAAAGAGGTTCGGGAGCACACTTGCCGTGGATAATCTCAATCTTACCATCTCAAAAGGAGAGTTTTTTACTATTATTGGCCCTAATGGCGCCGGCAAAACGACAACTTTAAAACTTGTTGCAGGACTTTTAAGACCGACAGCGGGCATGGTGTATGTTAATGGATATGATATGGCTGTAAAAGCCATGGAGGCCAAAAAGATAATCAGCTTTATACCTGATGTTCCTTACGTTTACGATAAATTAACGGGAAGAGAATTTTTATGGTTTATCGGCGAACTTTATAAAATGGACAAAAATTACTACGAAGAGAAAACAGAACATCTCCTTGATTTATTTCACATGGAAAATTACGGCAACCAGCTCATGGAGAGTTACTCTCATGGGATGAAACAGAAAGTGGTAATTTGCTCAGCTCTCCTCCACGATCCCAAAGTAATTGTTATAGATGAGCCTATGGTAGGTCTGGATCCGAAAAGCATTCGTCTGGTTAAAGATATTTTACGGGAACATGCCAATGAGGGAAAAACCGTATTCATGTCTACCCATACACTCAATCTGGCAGAGGAAGTCTCCGATAGAATCGGCATCATTCATAAAGGAAAATTGATAAGTCTGGGAACGGTTGACGAGATTAAAAAGGCCGCGGAAAAGACTGGTAAACTGGAAGATGTCTTCTTGAAATTGACTGCGGAGACATGAAAAACAGGCGAACGGCAAAAGATGAAAGGTAAAGGAACAGAACCAGCCTTCAGCCCTTTCCTCAGCCTCTTAGTTTGGTGAAAAGCAAATGGAAGGATTAAAGGGAATAGCTAAAGCTCAAATATGGGTTCTTAAAAACCATATTTCGGGAATTAAGAAAGAATCCCGGTTAAAGATTATTTTTTTATCCGGCTCTATTATTTTTTTCTGGTTCGGGACACTGGCGCTTTCATACAAGGGATTATCATTTTTTAATAACTTCCCCGTTGTTGGCCCTGCCATGGTGGATGAATCTATCTACCTTTTCTTTGCCGCTCTCTTCATTATGCTTACGATAAGCAGTATTATCATCAGCTATGTCACCTACTATCATTCACGGGAAGTAGATTTTTTGTTCTGTAAACCAATTAATGATAAGGTTATTTTCTTTTATAGATTTCTGCAGTCCACCATGTTCAGCTCATGGGCTTTCCTTTTTTTAGGGGTACCCTTTATAATAGCATACGCTCTCATAAAGCATGCACCCGGCTGGTTTTACCTTACCATTCCTTTCTATTTTATATCCTTTATTATACTGCCGGCAGCGCTGGCATCTGTCATGGTTCTGATTTTTATCAGACTCATAGGCTACCGCAAAATCAAGTATATACTGATTGTCACCATGGGAATTGCCGCGATCTTTTCTTATACATACTATATGACAAACGTCAGACCTGAGTTATTTGCTGAAAGCGGAATCAATTATTTTCTAAATAATATCTTACACCACTTAAGCATATTTAAATATCCACTTTTCCCCGGATACTGGATCGCAAAATCAATTATATATTCGAGTATAAGAGAATTCGGTAACGGACTTTTTTACTTTTTAGCCTTTGCGCTCACGATAGTATTCTGTCTCCAATGTAACTGGATTATGGCTGAGAAGACTTTTTATTCCGGATGGTTATCTTCAAGAGGCAGTTACACAAAGAAACGATTCCCCGCAAATAAAGGAATCGTCAACAAAACGGCGAAGTTTTTTTTCTTTTTGCCGAGATTTACAACAACCATGGTCATCAAAGATATCAAGGTATTCCTCAGAGATCCGGGGCAGTGGTTTCAATTTTTGATTTATTTCGCCATTCTTGCTATTTACATATTAAACTTGAGAAATATACCATCGACAATAGATCATGTTGAATATGATGTGTTCTGGAAGATTATTATTACTTTTCTTAATCTGTCAGCCACCGCTTTGGTTCTGGCCGGTCTCAGCGTACGATTTCTCTTCCCGTTAATAAGCCTTGAGGGAAATAAGATCTGGCTGTTCGGCCTTGCTCCAATAAATTTCCGGCATCTTTTATTCCAGAAATTTATTATGAGTTATGTGGGAATTTTTCTTATAAGTGAATTTTTAATGATTTCAACCAATGTTATGCTAAAAACAAACCTCTCACTACTGCTGATATCCTGCGGTCTGGCGGCCGTGATCAGTGCAGGCCTCGTCGGTTTGTCCATTGGCATGGGAAGTATCTATCCAGATTTCGGAGAAGACAATTCCGCAAAAATTGTTTCCGGTTTCGGAGGAACTTTAAATTTTATTGTTGCCCTTGTCTATGTTATCTTTACTATTGGTTCCTTTGCACTACCTTTGTTCAGTTATGAAGTATATCACGCGATGTCAGAGCAAACTTTTTATCTTGTTCTAACTGTATCCTGGGCAATAACGATTGTCATAACAATCGTTATAGGCATCATCCCCATGATTTTGGGGTACAGACAGCTCGAAAACATGGAATATTAAATAAATCCCTTGACTTTGCAAAACAGGGAAACATGGTTTTAAGAACGAATCAAGCTTTTTGGAGGAACAGGCTTGAATGTCAAAATCCAAATGTCAAATCAAATCCAAATGACTAAATGTCAAATTTGATGCTTTCGTAAAAAGTCAAAAACTCGCTAATATATGTCATTCTCACGAAACCTGTCCTCTACTCCG
>JAGGSD010000350.1 GCA_021159265.1 Syntrophobacterales bacterium
ATCCCAAATGCAGTCCGGGGACAAGAATGGAACCTTGAACCCGTGAACGGTTACAGTATTTTTTTGGAGATGTGTCATTTTTCTGCATTTGCATCGACCTTGATGTTGATGTACTGATCCCCTTATCAAGAACAACTGTAACTACTCAGGTTCAAAGGCACAAAGCTTATTTGCTTTGCTATTATTGACAGTTTCGTAAAAAGTCCAAAAAACTCCCTCTCCCTTGATGGGAGAGGGTAGGGGTGAGGGTGAGAACACTGCTATTTCAACTAGTTATGTCCCCCTCCCCTTTATCCCCTCCCACCAGGGGAGGGGAAATCCGACTTTTTACGAATGCATCATTATTATAACAAAATGCAAAAAATCTCTGTCAAATGATACGCCTGACGGCTCGAGTGAGCGTTCGACGGTTCGACTGATCTCGCCGAAAACCACAGGCGGCGCTGGCTGTTACTTTTTTTACTCTTTGTGCCTCTGTGCCTATCTGAGTAGTTACGAACAGCTTTACTACTCATTCTTTCCAAGGGCCTCTTTTCTGCTTAACCTGATCTTCCCGCTTCTATCTATCTCTATGACTTTCACGGAAACTTCATCACCCTCATTAAGAATATCGGTTACCTTATTAACTCTTTCCCTGGAAAGTTGGGATATATGGACGAGTCCTTCAGTCCCCGGAAGTATCTCCACGAAAGCGCCAAAATCAACAACTTTTTTCACCCTGCCAAGGTAAATTTTACCCACTTCTGCCTCTTCGGTCAGCCAGTTCACCATGGCAACAGCCTTTGATGCCGCTTCTGCATCATCTGTTGCGATGGTAACCGTTCCATCATCTTCAACATTGATGCTCACGCCGGTTTCACTGATAATCTGTCTGATATTCTTCCCACCGGGACCGATAACGTCTCTGATCCTGTCCGGCTTAACCTTCATGGTCGTAATCCTCGGGGCATAAATAGATATTTCACCTTTCGGCACAGCAATTGTTTCCTTCATCTTATCTATGATAAAAAATCTGGCATCCTTTGCCTGATAGAGAGCCTTCCGTAAAATACTTTCCGTTATCCCATCTATCTTAATGTCCATCTGCAGGGCGGTTACACCCTTTTTGGTGCCGCACACCTTGAAATCCATGTCACCGGCATGGTCTTCATCACCAAGAATATCGGTAAGAATGACAATATCATCCCCCTCTTTTAATAATCCCATGGCAACACCGGCCACCACATCCTTTACAGGGACTCCGGCATCCATGAGAGAAAGGGATCCCCCGCAAACCGTGGCCATGGAAGATGAACCGTTAGATGACAGTATTTCTGAAACTATTCTGATTGTATATGGGAATTCTTCCTGAGAGGGCAAAATGGGAAGGAGCGCCCGTCTTGCAAGAGCCCCATGTCCTATCTCTCTCCTTCCGGGACCTCTTAAAAATCTCGCTTCTCCCACACTATAAGGAGGAAAATTATAGTGGAGCATAAATGTTCTGAATTCCTCACCAGCTATCATGTCCATTCTCTGTTCATCCGATGATGTTCCCAATGTAAGAACGGCAAGGGCCTGGGTTTCTCCTCTTGTAAAGAGGGCTGAACCATGGGTTCTGGGAAGGAAGCCTACTTCACAACTGATTGGCCTTATTTCCGTATAGGATCTGTTATCGATTCTCCTCTTTTCCTTCAAAATCATGTCCCGGAGAATTTCTTTCTCCAGTTTATCCACTATGGTTCGTAAAGTTGGGATGAGTGTGACATCTGCGGCAGCCATATTATTTACGACCATTTCCCTTGCCTGAGAGAGCTTTCGTGATCTCTCTTTTTTACCCGGTGTTACATAGGCGTCCCTCAATTGTTCCGCGACAATATCATATACCTGCCTCTCAAGTTCTTCACTAACAGCAACCGGTTCGACCGACCTTTTGTCCTGTCCCAGCTCCCGACGAATTTGATCCTGAAGCTCTATAACCGGTCTCATCGACTCCAGACCAAAGTTAATGGCTTCGAGAAGTACATCTTCATCAACTTCACCGGCTCCTCCTTCGAGCATGACCAGATTGATATCATAATCATTGCCGCCTGTGCCCGGCTGCACCTTTCTTCCAACCAGAAAGAGGTCGAGATCACCCTCCTCTAATTCCGCCTTTGACGGATTGCATACAAGTTTCCCGTTTATTCTTCCGATTTTCATACCGGCAATAGGCCCATTGAATGGGATATCTGATATTCCAAGAGCGGTTGACGCGCCTAACAATGCGGCGACATCAGAACTGTTTTCATTATCCAGTGAAAGAACTGTCGCCACGATTTGTGTTTCATGAAAATATCCCTTGGGAATCAAGGGGCGTATGGATCTGTCAATTATCCTGGAGGTTAATATCTCTTTCTCATTGGGGCGCCCCTCTCTCTTAAAAAAACCGCCGGGTATCTTCCCTGCCGCATAGGTCATCTCCTGATAGTCCACCGTAAGGGGCAGAAAATCTATATTTTCTCTTTCACTTTTTTCTGAAACGGCCGTAACAAGAACGACGGTTTCGCCATAGGTAATCAGAACGGCTCCGCTCGCCTGTCCTGCCATATAATTTGTCTTTATGAAAATGTTTCTTCTTGCAAATTCTGTTGAATATAATTCACTCATAGTATACCTTTCGCAATAAATTGTATGTTAAGTTTTCCCTGTTTTATCTTCTTATACCAAGGCGCTCGATGATAGTTCTGTAGCGCGCCACCTCTTTTTTCTTGAGATAATCAAGGAGCTTCCTCCTGCGTCCAACAAGCTTTAAAAGCCCCCTGCGAGAATGGTGATCTTTTTTGTGAACCTTAAAGTGATCAGTTAAATATTGTATTCTCGCACTTAAAAGCGCAATCTGGACCTCCGGAGATCCCGTATCATTTTCATGCAATTGGAAATTATTCATTATTTCCTTCTTTTTCTCTAAATCCAACACAGCTTATTATCCTCCCTTATGTGCATATAATAAATGTCAAAATCCAAATTGCCAAATATCAAAACCACTGATCATGATGCGCTGTCTTGAAATTTGAGCTCTGGTATTTGGTTCTTACCGATTAAATACCCTTACAATCTTAACGGCTTGTTCTTTGTTATGGAGAGAAGAAAGCTCTTTAGAACTGAAAAGCATTTTTCCTATAGCCACAATATTGTCATCAGCTGTAAGAAACTTTATCAAATCTCCTTTATTAAGTGAAGAAATATTATCATTGCCGTTTAAAATTTCAGTTTCAGGTTGATACCCTTTTCTTATCCTTTCAGCCAGTGTTTGATCCACCGATATGGGCAGAAAGTCGGGAAGCGCATCTACCATTGAAATGAGGTTTTCTTTTAATATCTTTTGTTTTTGCCTCTTATCAAGACCACCAAGAGATACAGCTTCTTCTTCCGCAAAGTTACCGCTTTTTTTTCTTCTTAGAGCAAACATACAGGCCCCGCAGCCCAATTTCGCCCCCATATCTGCACACAGGGATCTTACATAGGTGCCTTTGGAGCATGATACATCAAACATCACATATGGCAATGTTACATCTTTTACAGCTATTTTATATATTTCAATTGTCCTGGCAGGAGGATCAACATCGACTCCCTCCCGCATCCACCTATAAAGCGCTTTTCCTTTATACTTGATGGCGGAATATTTAGGTGGCTTCTGCTCTATTTTGCCTGCAAAGCTCTCGATGACTTTCTCAACGTCCGTTAGTCGGACATCAGGTTCATGCCGGGCAACGATTTTACCCTCAATGTCCAGAGTGTCCGTTTCAATACCCAGAAGCATGATAACCTCATATTCCTTGTCGTCTTGTGAAAAGAACCGCACGAGCTTTGTGGCTTCGTTTATGCACACAGGAAGGACCCCCGTCGCCAGCGGATCAAGGGTTCCCGTATGACCAGCCTTGTCTATCTTAAGTATCCCACTGATATCACGAACGATGTCGAAGGACGTCTTGCCCGAAGGCTTATCAACAACTATAATTCCATTCATACCCAAGAATTTTTGATAGCATTTAATAATTTATTTTTAACACTCTGAATATCTCCTTCAAGAATGCAGGCCGCTGCATTCACATGCCCTCCGCCCCCAAATTCTCTTGCAACTTTATCTACATTGATTTTCCCCTTCGACCGAAGACTTATTCTATAATTATTCCCAGAGGTTTCCTGAAAAATCAGCGCTACTTCAATTCCCTTAATAGCTCGAATCATATCTACCAATCCCTCTGTATGCTCCGGTAATGCTTCTGCATCTTTAAGCATTTTTTGGGAGACATAAATAGACCCTGTTCGGATATCCCGCTGAATTTCTAATGTTTTAAGGGTTTCTTTCATGAGCTGTATCTGTGCCATGGGTTTGGTTTCATATACATTTTCCGCTATCCATCGAGGATCTGCGCCAGCTTCTACAAGTTTTGCCGCCACGAAAAACGTGTAACTCCCCGTATTGGAATAACAGAATGCGCCCGTGTCTGTAAGAATAGCCGTATAGAGATTTGTTGCAATATCTTTCGTTATGGGAACACTCAGTTTCTCCACAATTCTATATAGGATTTCTCCCGCAGAACTCGCCAAGGGATCGACCAGGGAAATTTCTGAGAAACTACTGTTTGAGACATGATGGTCTATATTAACTATTTTCTTTATTGAAAGTATCCTTTTTGCTTCCTCTCCGACTCTTTCAATATCGCTGCAATCCAGCACAAAAGCGGCATCAAATATCTCAACCGAATCGAGGTCATTAATGATAACATTCGATGCAGGAAGAAACGTGTATACATCGGGGGTTCTGTCCTGGTTGTAAATTACAGCCTTTTTCCCCATATTACGAAGTACGTGATACAGAGCCAGTTCAGAACCAACGGCGTCGCCGTCGAGTCTTACATGCGCGGTAATGAGAAAAGTCTCACAGGAATTTATAACTTCAATAACCTTGTTTATCATCTGCCTTCTTTCGCCTCTATTTCAGCCAGAAGTCTATCTATACGGTCTCCATATTCGAAAGATTTGTCGTATATGAAAGTTATTTCGGGAACATAACGAAGCCGCAATCTTTTACCAAGCTCTCTCCTGAAAAATTTAGAAGCATTCCGCAGACCTTCCACAATCTCACCACTGCAGGTTACTTCACCAAGAGGAACAAAAAATATCCTTGCCAAACGAAGATCATCGCTCATCTTCACATCGGTGATTGTCATATGCTTGATACGAAGGTCTCTCACATCTTTTAACAAGATATCTGAGATTTCCGCCTTTATAAGATCACCCACCCTGTTAACTCTTTTAAAATTAGTAATACTTGTCATCTTGATAACCATATCTGTCATCCACAACATCAGAGATCGTGATAATTTCCATCTTTGAGCGAATTACTTCGACAAGCTGCAGATCTTCTATAAATCTCAGTATCTTATTTATCATAGAATTGACAAAGTTCCTGTCGTTTCCTACTACAGCGAAACCGATTCTTCCCCTTTTCCAACTGTTCTGATCTCCAATTTCCGCTATGGAAATGTTAAACCTGCTTTTCGTCCTGTGTATAATCCTGCGCAGAATCCCACGTTTTTCCTTGAGGGATCTACTGTCTGCGATAAAGACCTCTATTATTCTTACTCCGATAACCATTTAAAGACAGCTTTCAGGAATCAGTGATCAGGGGCCAGCGCTTTTGTGTTATTATGTAAAGTTTCAGGCGGTAAAGCCGCAACCATGAAATGTTTCAATGTCCATGGTTCAAGAGTTCAGGGTTTCTTTTCCCCGTAATCCAGCGCGCTGATGCATGCCGAAAATGAACGTCCAACATCGAACATTGAACGCTGAACGTTGAATAATGACGTCCGTTCGCTCGATAACAGGACAGTAAATCTGTATTCCTCTTTCGTAACCGTTCACGAGTTCAAGGTTCTATTCTTGTCCCCGGACTGCATTTGGGATGCGTATTTACGAGAAAAGCGTCAGCT
>JAGGSD010000068.1 GCA_021159265.1 Syntrophobacterales bacterium
TTCAGGTCTTTAATGCTGCCTTTGTCCTTAACGCTGAACCATGAACCTGTGAACGGTTATAAGAAAAATTACATCAATCCCGTGTTAAAAGGTCCATGTTTTGAAAAAAATAAAGACAATGTTTTTTTGTCAAAATTGTGGATATCAATCTCCAAAATGGTTGGGGAAATGTCCTGCCTGTGGTGAATGGAACCAGTTTGTTGAAGAAAAGACGATAAAGACTGATTCCAGAAATCCTTTTGATATACATTTCAATGAAGCCCCTCTTTCCATTGAAGCGATTGAGTTGAATGACAAAGAAAGAGTTAAAATCGAAATTGATGAGGTTGACAGGGTCCTGGGAGGCGGTATAGTCCGAGGTTCCTCGATTCTCGTTGGTGGTGATCCGGGAATAGGGAAATCTACTCTTTTACTTCAGGTTTTGCAGAGTCTTGCACAAAAGGGTCTCAAGGTTCTTTATGTTTCCGGGGAGGAATCGGCTAGACAGATAAAACTCCGGGGCATACGAATCGGCGCCTCATCAAAAAATCTTTTCGTTTATATAGAAATTTCCCTTGAGGCTATCCTAAAGCAAATCGAGGAAGTAAAACCGGAAGTGGTAGTAGTTGATTCCATTCAAACAGTTTATTCATCAAACCTTTCCTCAGCGCCCGGTAGTGTGGGACAGGTAAGAGAATCATCAGAACAGCTTATATTGTTGTCAAAGAAAACAGGAATACCCATCTTCCTGATTGGTCATGTAACAAAAGATGGAGCCATAGCAGGGCCTAAAGTGTTGGAACATATGGTGGACGCGGTTCTCTATTTTCAGGGAGATTCGGGTCACGCGTTTCGCATTGTCAGGGGGGTAAAAAACAGATACGGGCCAACAAACGAAATTGGTGTTTTTGAGATGAGAGAAAATGGTCTTTCCCCGGTATCGAATCCGTCAGCCCTTTTCATTTCTGAAAGGCCGGCAGGATCTGCCGGTTCCGTTGTTGTGCCAAGTATAGAGGGGACAAGGCCGATCCTGGTAGAGATTCAATCACTGGTCAGTGAAACCAGTTTTGGTATGCCGAGAAGAACATCCATAGGGGTCGACCATAACAGGGTATCCTTACTGGCTGCTGTTCTTGATAAGATTTGTGGTTTACACCTGGTTAATCATGATATCTTTATTAATGTGGCTGGTGGGGTCAGATTAAATGAACCTGCGATAGATCTCGGTATTGTGTCATCTATTGTATCCAGTTTTCTTGGCCGGTCCATAGATGTGGGTACTGTCGTGTGCGGTGAAGTGGGACTTACGGGAGAAGTGAGGGGTGTCGGTCATATGGAAGCAAGGATAAAGGAATCTGCCAAAATGGGTTTCAATCGTTGTATAATTCCGAAAACCATCTCAGGCAATGTTTTGCCGGAAACGAAGATGACGTTGATTAAAGTCAGTGATTTAAATGAGTTAATTGATCACCTTTTCTGATCAATCTCGCTTATCTCATGTATTAGTTCCTTAATTGTAAGTTTTTACCTGTCTGCGCCTGCCTGTGCCGTCTGCACGGCAGACAGGCAGGCACGCAGACAGGCAAAAATGGCTTTGGCGTGAGCGATTCGACTAAGCTCGTCGCAGGCTCACCGAAGGCCTGTCGAAGGAAAAAGAAAGTGCAGAATTAAATTTTCTTTTTCGTGTTTTCGCACTTTTATGTTTTCGTGATAAAAATATAAGTAACCATTCACGGGTTCAAGGGTTCAAGGTTCCATTCTTGTCCCCGGACTGCATTTAGGATGCGTATTTACGGGAAAAGCGTCAGCCTCGTCAGGCCTGAAACAAAATCTGGAGCCAAATCGGCAATTATTTGCGAAAATGAGCATTTTTGACGAGGGTTTCAGGTCTTTAATGCTGCCTTTGCCCTTAACCCTGAACGCTGAACCATGAACCTGTGAACGGTTACAAATATATCCTGTTTGGTTCCGGCTTGTTCGGGTCAGGTGGTGTGTCATCGTGGTGATTGTAATTCGCAGTCAGCCATTACTCCGGCGCTTCAATACTTCATAAGAAAGACATAAAGGATATTAAATAATTTGAAAAAACCAAGGCAAAAAAATATCCACAACCTTTTGAAAGAGACAGAGGATCGGTTTCGAAAGATAAATATCGCCTTACCCGGGCTTGATGCTGAGATCTTACTCTCATTTTATTTGAAGAAAGATCGATCCACGCTTTACACGAATAGAGAGTATATACCGACCGATAAAGAAATGCGAGAATATGAAAACGGAGTCGCGCGGCGGTTAAGAGGAGAACCTGTTGCATACATCACCGGTAGGAAAGAATTCTGGTCTCTTGATTTGGAGATCAATGACAAGGTGCTAATACCGAGGCCTGAAACGGAGATTCTTGTTGAACAAGTGCTGAGGCTCGTAAAAAAATGGAAACTTGTCAATGGAAAAATATTGGAGATTGGCACTGGAAGCGGGGCAATAAGTATTGCCCTTGCGTCTGAATTAGAAAAAGCAAGATTTTTTGCCATAGATATTTCAATAGATGCTGTTAAAATTGCAAAACGAAATGCCGGGAGAAATGGAGTCGAGAAGCTCGTTTCTTTCGTTTGCGGAAATTTATTTGAACCTTTTTCGGAAAAGTTTGATTTTATTATTTCCAATCCGCCATATATATCTGAGAAAGAATTTCAGTGCCTCCCTGCCGAAGTCCGGAATTTTGAGCCGGAAGAAGCGCTTCTTGCCGGTCCGAAGGGTATTGAGTTTCATAGAGAGCTTGTAAAAAAGGGAGCGGATTATTTAAAAAGAAAGGGTTGGCTTGTTATGGAAATAGGCTATGGACAGAGCCATGCAGTTGAAAGGATATTGAAGGAAACACAAAAATATGATCTTATGCGTTTTCGGACTGATTACGCCGGCATAAAACGTGTTGCCGAGGCTCAAAGGAAGGGATAGAAGTGGATAAAATCATCATATATGGTGGTGAAAAACTGAAAGGTGAAGTACGTGTCAGTGGTTCAAAGAATGCATCTCTGCCGATCATAGCATCTTCCCTCCTTACCGAAGGATGGAATATATTACATAATATCCCCGATCTGGCTGACATCACAACTATAAAAAAACTGCTGGTCAGTCTCGGGGTCCAAATCGAGGGTGACAACCCTCTCAGGATAAACGCGAGTAATATTACGAATTGTGAGGCATCTTATGACCTGGTTAAGACAATGAGGGCCTCGATTCTGGTTTTAGGGCCTCTTGTGGCAAGAATGGGCAGGGCAAGGGTTTCTCTTCCGGGTGGATGCGCAATTGGCGCGAGACCGGTAAATCTACATTTAAAGGCCCTGAAAGATATGGGCGCGAAAATAGATCTCAGAGATGGTTATATAGAAGCTGAGACGTCAAAACTGAAGGGGGCGAAAATCTATTTTGACATTGCAACTGTAACAGGAACGGAAAACATCATGATGGCTGCAACGTTGGCTGAAGGCACAACATTGCTTGAAAATGCCGCCCGTGAACCTGAGGTAGTTAATCTGGCTGATGTGTTAAATCACATGGGAGCAAAAATATATGGAGCCGGCACGACTATGATAAAAATTGAAGGCGTGGAATCACTTCATCCCGTGGAAGATACCATTATGCCCGACAGAATTGAAGCGGGAACATACATGATTGCGGCAGGGCTTACAGGTGGCGATGTGAAAATACTGGAATGCGAACCGGCTCACCTCGATGCCCTTATTAATAAACTGAACGAAGCAGGGATGGATATCACAATTCTTAATGGGGGTCTCAGGGTTGCAGGAGGGAAAAAGATAATCAGTGTGGACATAAAGACCCTTCCATATCCAGGGTTTCCAACTGATCTCCAGGCTCAGATGATGGTATTAATGGCGTTAGGTAACGGAATCAGTGTTGTGAGAGAAACCGTTTTTGAAAACAGGTTTATGCACGTCAATGAACTGATGCGGATGGGAGCAGACATTACTGTGGAAGAGAATAGCGCTATTGTAAGGGGTGTGCCAATGCTTCGTGGCGCACCGGTAATGGCGACAGATCTTAGAGCCTCTGCTTCACTGATCCTTGCAGGATTAGTGGCCTGTGGGAAAACGGAACTTTCCAGAGTATATCATATTGACAGAGGGTATGAATGTATCGAAAAAAAACTTTCATCGCTCGGCGCCAGGATAGAGAGAGTAAGAGGATAAAGTGAAGATTATCAGAACTGACGAACAATCGATTAAGAATATATTTAAGCAAATTAAAGATCGAGGGAAATTGGTCAATCTGTCCGTAAGAGATGTTGTAAGAAAAATTGTGCAAGATGTAGCGGCGAGGGGGGATGCGGCGCTCTTTAAATACACCGAGAAATTTGATGGTGTTTCCCTCAATGTCTGTTCGGTGGAAGTTTCAAAAGATGAGGTAGACAAAGCTGTCAAATATATTAAATCCGCAGATTATGATATCCTTAAACTTGCCGCGCGACGGATAGAGGAGTTTCATAAAAAACAATTGGTTAGTTCATGGATTGATTCAGATGAAGACGGGATAGATCTTGGACAGTTAATACGCCCCCTGAATCGGGTGGGGATATACGCGCCGGGTGGGCTTGCAATATATCCTTCGACCGTTCTTATGGCTGCTATCCCGGCAAGGGTTGCTGGAGTCAGTGAAATTATCCTCGTCACTCCCGCCAAAAATGGAAAATTAAATCCCCTGATACTTGCCGCTGCGAAATTAGGAGGAATCAGCCGGATATTTAAAATAGGCGGCGCTCAGGCGGTGGCAGCTCTGGCCTATGGCACTGAGTCGATCCCATCAGTGGATAAGATTATTGGTCCCGGTAATGTATATGTAGCTGCTGCAAAAAAGATGGTTTATGGTCAGGTGGGAATAGATATGATTGCAGGTCCCAGTGAGATCGTCGTTATTTCTGATGGGACAGCGAATCCCGAAGTAGTGGCAGCAGATCTTCTGTCTCAGGCGGAACATGATGAGATGGCGAGCGCCATCCTCCTGACCCAGGAAGAAGACTTTGCGTGGAAGGTGTCTTTGGAGATACAAATTCAGCTAAAGAATCTTGGCAGAGAATCTATAGCGACGAAGGCTATTAAACAGTTTGGGGTGATTATTATAACAAGAGATATGGATGAGGCCATAGATATCGCAAACAGATTTGCGCCGGAACATTTGGAATTGATGGTGGAAAAACCTCAGCGGATGCTTGATAAAATTATCAATGCAGGCGCTGTGTTCCTCGGCAACGACACACCTGAGGCCGTTGGAGATTATATGGCAGGACCGAGCCATATCCTCCCCACGGGAGGAACCGCAAGGTTTTCTTCTCCTTTGGGCGTTTATGATTTTATTAAAAGAACCAGCGTAATTTCTTTTACTGGTAAATCATTGAAAAAATATGGTGACAGGATCGCACGTTTCGCTGAAATCGAAGGGCTCGACGCTCATAAAAGATCAGTAATGGTCAGGTTGAAAAAAAATACTTGACAAAGTAATACAGTTGATTAGATTCTTTGTAACCGTTCACAGGTTCATGGTTCAGCGTTCAGGGTTAAGGACAAAGGCAGCATTAAAGACCTGAAGTCATCGTCAAAAATGCTCATTTTCGCAAATAATTGCCAATTTGACTCCAGATTTTGTTTCAGGCCTGACGAGGCTGACGTTTTTCTCGTAAATAAGTATTCCCAATGCAGTCGGGGATAAGAATGGAACCTTGAACCCTTGAACGGTTACGATTCTTTATCTATAACAATTGCTTTTTTGCGCAAATGTCGGTCTCGGGAGTCGGGACTTTGGTTAGTCTTCGGTGTGAGCTCAGTCAAACCGGATCAGGGATCAGCGGTGTTTTTACAACACGTTTCATTGTGAGACCTTTGCAGAATGTTCAATTTTGTTCAAGTTCAAGGAAGGCGAAGATTT
>JAGGSD010000393.1 GCA_021159265.1 Syntrophobacterales bacterium
TGTCCCCCTCCCCTTTATCCCCTCCCACCAGGGGAGGGGAAATCCGACTTTTTATGAATGCATCAAAATTGATTATGATCAAGTTGTCCCGAACAAAAGGCAAAAACAAGATCAAGGCGACGTAAACCTTGTGTCATCATGGCTTTTTCATCTACAATCCTGCCGGATGAAAAAGCATCGGGTTCATTACAATAACCAACGCCAACTTATGTATTTCCACTTCCATATTTTCAAACGCCTCTAATCGTTTGAATGAGATCATTTCAATACCGGTTCGGTAAAGCCGATTTCTCCCGCATAATCGAACTGTCTTTCCCACGGTATGTTGGGATGTGCCTGGTTGAAGGTATCAGCGCCGACTAGTTTTATGGCTTCCCGGTCTACTGTCACGGGGTGATATCCCCCTATAAAACCCAAATCCGCGGCTATCCCGGGGTTATCTCCCGGCATGCAGTCGCATTCTGCAGTTATTTTAATGAGTGCGTTGATAAGCAGGGTTTTACTTCCAATGCGATTCCAGACTGCTGCCGCGGTTTCTACCAATTTTTCCTGAAATATCGTTGCGTCTGTATTCCAGAAGACTTTCAAAGCATACGCCGGACACAGTGCGATACACTGGGCGCATCCAATGCACTTCTCCAAATCGTATTCAGGATATTCACCATCAGCAAATGTTGCCGCACCTGTAGGACAGGAATCAACACAAATACCGCACTTGGTGCATTTCTTCCGGTTTAAAACAGGATATGCATCAGAGTGCATCCGCTGCTTCTGAGCCCGTGATGCAAAACCCATAGAAATATTTTTAATAGCTCCTCCAAACCCGGCGCCTAAATGTCCCTTGAAGTGAGAGAAAATAAAGAAGCCGTCAGCTTTATCCACGAGAGAGGTGACCTGCGCCGTTTCAAAATGCCTGAATCCTGCTTCCACATCCACCACATCATGCCCGTCTAATCCATCCCCGATCACAACAGGGCAGCCGATAAAGTCCTGTGTAAAACCATGCTCTTCAGCAGTTCTCAACGAATCTTTTCCTGTGCGGCGGCCACCGGAATAGAGAACTGTAGTATCGAAAACAAACGGTTTGGCGCCATGTTCCTGGAGCCGGGTTGCTATTTCTCTGGCATAGTAAGGCGGCAGGAAACTTGTATTGCCTCTTTCGCCCCAATGAAGCTTGATACCAACAGAATCACCTCTTTGATAAGGAAATTCCAATCTGTCAAGAAGGGAACGGAAAGAAGTCAGGTAATCCTCTATGCTTCCGCCTGCCTTTTGAAAGATGACGTTGCTCATGGTAACGAATCTCCATTTTGTGGGTTATCCGGGAGTAAATAAATTTAAACTATTTGATTCTGTTTGATATTCTAAAAATTCATCAGGAGATTTCCCAATTGATGCCTTTTCGAAAGGGCACATACCGTCGTCTTTTCGGTTGATGATGTATGGCACCATTTTCAAAAAGCGGCAGGGAATACCAAGCCGATTCAATGTTTCAACGGCAATCTCACTTCCGATTGACGCATATAACATTTTGCAGCATGCTACCTTAAGCAGCAGAGCGGCGGCGTTTCCAACGACACGATCACAAACGATAACTTCATTTATGCAGGGACTGTGCTGATTAATATAGTCAATTAATGGCTCTATTCCCCTTTTCCTGGATTGAAAGATTACATCATTCTCGCTGGAAATCCAGAGGGTGTCTTCGCTTTTCAGAAATAACCCGAAGAGCCCTTCGTTATTGTTCTGCATCAGGCTTTCCCATTTTTGAAAGGAGCCGTGCTGAATTTATAGAAATGAAAGGGAGAAGGACTAATTGAATCAACATTCCAGGCCATCCCAGTTTGGCAGCTTTCCATATTGTAAAAAGGGGGTCAACCGCACCCTGGTAAATGAGTAAAATGGATAATCCTGCAGCGGCACGTCCTATAACCATTGCTCCGGTTACAGACCAGAACACATTTAATTTACATTGCTCACGGAGAAGTCCTGCGGCTAATCCGTAAAAGGTGGCTTCAATAAATACTCTGGGTAAAACAGGAAGGGGCGGCATTCCGGAGATACTGAAACTAACCAGAGGAGTGAAAGCTCCAACCATCAAACCAGCTCTCCAGCCGAATAACAGACCGGCCAGCAAGATAAAAAAGAACATGGGAAGAAATACGGGACCGGCCAAAGGGTGAATCATGTGACAAAACCAGGGAATGGCTACATCCAGGGCCACAAAGAAGACGACAAAGAGATAAAGACGCATGTTTTTGAATGTTAAGACATATGGGAAAACCGCGTCTCGCATTGAAACCTGACCAATATTCATACCGTCCTCTCTTTAATCCCTCCCTACGAGGGGCACATCGTTATACATATCTGTTTATGAGGCAACCTGTCCTGCAAATAAATCCATCTTCCCTGGGGGAGATGGAACTTGTGTGTAATGGCATGCGAAAGTATAAGTCAGAACATTTAATCAGTCAAGATTAAACCCGGATTCTATTATTGCGCAATATATCAAGAACTTATCGCTCTCGCTGACAAATAAATCAGGCTTCAATCTTTTCCTCTATATTGGTCCACTCATCGTAAAGAGAATCGAGTTGAGAAGTAACCTTGTCGTATTCAATGTGAAGGGATTGAATCATCTTTTCATTTTCGTAGGTCTTCTGGTCGGCAAAGGCCGTTTCAATTTCGGCCTTTCTTTTTTCGGCGAGTTTAATTTCTTCCTCAATCTTTGTTTGCTTATCCTTAAGAGGTTTCAGCCTCTGATATAAGTCCTGTCTTTTTTTTGCTTCTTTTCTTTTCTTTTCCCTTTCCTTTTGGCCGGGAGACCTTTTCTTTGAAATGATCTTAAATTCGTGTTTATCGTCCTCAATTCTTTGAGATGCTGACAGATAATCATCCACTGTACCCGTGTAAACATCAACAGTTCCATCTTTCAAATAAATCACCTTATTAACAAGTGGGGCGAGGAAATCTCTGTCGTGTGATACGATAATGTAACTACCCGTAAAATTATTCAGGCTTCTCTGCAGGACGGCTTTAGATTGAATATCAAGATGGTTTGTAGGTTCGTCAATGACAAGGAAATTTGCCGGTATCAAAAGCATTTTGGCAAGGGCGAGCCTGCTCTTCTCTCCCCCTGATAAAACGGAAACAAGCTTGAAAACATCATCCCCCGAAAAGAGGAAACTGCCAAGCAATGTTCTCAGCTCTCTCAGAGACCCGGAAGACGCCGCATCTCCTACTGTCTGAAGAACAGTTTTATCCGGATTCAGGGCTTCTGCCATATTCTGCGCATAGTATGAAATCGTCACATTATGTCCCGGTTTTCTCTGACCGTTCTGAAAAGGCTCAATGCCTGCAATAATGCGCGCGAGTGTGGATTTTCCCGAACCGTTCACCCCTAAAATAGCGATTTTATCCTCCCGCTCAATATAAAGAGATGTTTCTCTGAATACCACGTTATCTCCGTATGACTTGGTCAGCTTATCGAGTTCCATTACGATTTTCCCGGGACGTGGGGTCTGGGGAAAATCAAAAGATATAGCGCTTCCATTTCCTTCAATTTCAATCAGATCCATTTTATCCAGCATTTTTATGCGGCTCTGAACTTGCTTTGCCTTTGTGTTCTTGTATCGAAAACGTTCCACAAATCTGGTTGTCTTCTCTATGAGTTTCTGCTGGTTTTCATATGCTGCTTTTAATTGTTGCCGGCGCAACGCCTTTTGTTTCATATAGGAGGAATAATTGCCGGCGTAAGATGTAGCTTTTCCCAGGGAGATTTCAACGATTTTCCCGACAAGGTTGTCTAGAAAACGACTGTCGTGAGAGACGAGGACAATCGAACCGCTGTATGATTGTAAATAGGTTTCAAGCCATTCAAGGGATTCCATGTCGAGGTGATTTGTCGGCTCATCAAGGAGAAGTATCGAGGGTTCCAGGAGAAGCAGTTTGGCAAGAGCTATTCTCATTTGCCAGCCGCCGCTGAATTCCTCAGTCATGCGGTTCAAATCGTTGTCGGTAAAACCAAGACCAAACAAAACTCGCTTTATTTTTGTTTCAATATTGTATCCTTCTTGATATTCTATGAGGTGTTGGGCTTCCCCCAACTCTTCAACCAGTTCTTCGAATCGGGAAGATTTTGTTTCTCCTGCCCGGGTTATTTCTTTAATTTCACGGCTGATTTCTTCCATTCTTTTGTGGAGGATATTCAAGTCCTTAAAAGCCGTGGCAACTTCTTCATAAAGCGTTTTCCCCCTGTGATAAATACCATCCTGGGGTAAATAACCCGCCGTATTAAAACGTGATTGAGTGATCGTACCCGAATCGGGCTCGACCTGATCTACAATTATTTTCATCAGTGTAGATTTGCCGGCGCCGTTCGGGCCAATGAGGGCAACGCGATCCCCATCAGCGATGTGGAGGGAAATATCCTGAAAAAGATTTTTTCCGCCGTATTGTTTTGCTACATTCTGAAGTGAAATCATTGTTCCCCAACCGTACCGACATTGAGGGCATACTGAAGGATCAGGTAAATCAGATAAACGCCAAGAAGCCAGGCGCCCTGCCACCGCCTGAAGCTGCCGTTCCTGTTCATGATGATAAAAACCCGGAATGAATAAAGAATTAACAGCATGGCCGGAAAGTGAAAGATGAAGAAATTGGATGAGATTACCAGAGGTCTCGCCACTGCTGCCGCACCTATTACAAAGAGGCAATTCAAAACGTCCGCGCCCACAATGTTGCCAATGGTAATTTCGGGATGTCCTTTACGAACAGCGGTTATGGCCGTCATGAGTTCCGGCAGTGATGTTCCGAGAGCCACTATCGTGGCAGCTACAATATCATCGGGAACGCCGATTCTAAGGGCAATTTCTGCCGCGCTCGGGACAAGCACCCGGGCACCCGCAATAACCAAAGACAGTCCTCCTGCAACCATAACCCAGCATTTCCCCAGGCTTAACAACTCGGAAGCTCCTGATTCTTTCTCATCCGTATCAACGATTTCCATCTGCCTTGCCCAGATATATGCCATGTACATATAACCGGCAAGCAGAACCAGAAAGAAAACACCCACCCATCGGTGCAGGACCGGCTTGCTGGGCATAATGACCCAGGCAAGTACGGAGATGATAACCAACAGAGTAGCTGCTCCGACCTGCACCCAGCCTGTCCGGTTAAGGATAAAACGGTTTGCCGGCACGGAAGCCGCCAGCAGACACGTCAGACCGAAAATCAATCCAGTATCAGCAATAATCGATCCGACACCGTTTCCGAGAGCCAGACCGGGATTGCCCATCCATGCAGCCATTACTGAAACAAATGCCTCCGGCATGGTGGTCCCGAGGGAAATGATCGTAGCGCCGATGACAATTTTCGGCAAACCGGTGCGACCGGCCAGACTTACTACACCATCGATCATCCAGTCTGACCCTTTCAATAACAGCAGGATACAGACAACTACCAGAATGATCAGGATAGACAGAGGAAACCCTGCCACAAGGTTTCGTAAAAGAGTTTCATCACCAATCCATCGAAGAAATTCCATTCAACATCTCCAGAATCTTTATCTGACGGTCAATATTTACACGTTGTTTGCCGGAAAATCAAGATGTGATAAGAGGGGAGGCAGGGATGAGGTTGACCCTCGCCTCTGAATTCGGTTATAATCCTTTTCCTGCCACCCACGTAGTCACATACTACCGGCAAAGCCGGTAGCTTGAATATGTGAACCGCTCAAAGCGGTTAAAAACCACGGGCCACCTCAAAGGTGCAAAATCCTGCTTAAATAAGCTTGAGGCACTCGTAAAAAGTC
>JAGGSD010000089.1 GCA_021159265.1 Syntrophobacterales bacterium
GTAATATACGATGCTACAGGTTCGTATAATTATATGATCATTATGTGCATTCTTTCAAGCATACTTGCCACAATCACTACGGTCTTGATGGGACCTGTAAAGACGGTGACAAGCGATGGTTGAAGAAGTATTTCCCAATATTTACCGTATGGAGATCCCCCTTCCGGACAACCCCCTGAGGGCCGTCAACTCCTATGTCATCAAGGGGGATGGGCGGTTTTTGATAATCGATACCGGTATGAATCGGACGGAATGCCGGAAGGCGATGGATGCCGGTCTGAAGGCCCTGGCTGTCGACTTGAATCGCGCGGATTTCTTTATCACCCACATGCATGCCGATCATTTGGGGCTGGTGTCCGACCTGGCCGGGGAATCGGCGAAAATCTACTTCAACTACCCCGATGCCCGGATCGTAAATGACCCCAATTTTTGGGATCAGATCATCGCCATGGCGCTGGTCAACGGATTCCCTGAAGAGGAACTCGTCACGGCCATGCAGAAGCATCCCGGGCGGAAGTATCAGCAGCATGGCGCTTTGGATTTAACCCTTCTGCGGGAAGGAGACCGACTGCCCATCGGCGAATATGTTTTTCATTGCGTGGAGACGCCGGGTCATACCCCCGGGCACCTCTGCCTTTATGAACCGCGGACAAATATCTTTTTCTCCGGGGACCATATCCTGGAAGATATCACCCCGAATATTATCGCCAGGGGGGACGAGAACGAGAATCCCCTCCGGCAATATCTTGACAGTCTGGATAAGATTGAGCGTTTCGATATCTCCCGGGTCTTTCCCGGGCACCGGCGTGTTTTCACCCATTATCGAGAGCGCATTGCCGAACTGAAACACCACCACGCTCTGAGGGCTGAAGTAATCCTTTCCATTCTCAAAAAGGGTCCTCAGAGCGGTTACCAGATTGCTTCGCAGATGACGTGGGATCTTAATTGTGACACGTGGGAAGACTTCCCCGTCCCCCAGAAATGGTTTGCTTTCGGAGAAGCTCTGTCGCACCTCCTGTATCTCCACGCCCGAAATGAGGTAAAAAAAGAGCGTGCCGATGGGAAAATCCTCTATAAGAGAGTAGAAGGATAGGGTCAAACTCAGCAACTTCCGGTTAAGTCTTTGGTAACGTTCTAATCAAAGTTGTAGTATTTTTACACTGGAAGGAGAGGAATACATGGACATTGTAGAAGCAATAAGAGAGCGAAAGAGTGTCAGGGGGTTTAAGCCCGAGCCTGTTTCCAGAGAGGTTATTGAAGAAATCCTGGATATTGCCGGTCAAGCCCCATCAGCGATGAATATCCAACCATGGGAATTCACCGTGATCACTGGAGATATTCTTGAAAATATCAGAAAGGCTAATGTCGAACTCCTTAATTCCGGAGCGAAACCCCAGCCGGAACACGAAGTGGTGGGATGGCCATCTGAGAGCGTGTATCGGAAACGGCAAGTGGAACTTGGCAAACAGATTTTCCAAATTATGGAGATACCCAGAGAGGACAAGGAAAAAAGAGCTCGATGGCTGGAAAGAGGATTCCGTTACTTTGATGCGCCGGTGGCTATAATTATTTTGGCGGATCGAGCGCTGACTGAATCGACTCCATTGCTCGATATTGGCGCTGTGATGCAGACCATCTGTCTTGCCGCGCTGCACTACGGCATAGCTACCTGTATTGAAGATCAGGGCGTAATGTACCCTGGGGTGTTGAGGAGATTTGCGGGCATACCCGAATCCAAGCGAATAATAATTTCTATTGCCGTTGGCTATCCAGATTGGGATTTCCCGGCGAACAAGGTGGAAAGTAGCCGTGAATCCGTTGATAACATCACTACCTGGTGTGGTTTTGAATGAGGTTACTTCGCCCCAAAGTAATACTGTTCATTAGAGTCTTTATCCTCAATCACGACGAGTCGGGACATTTTTTGCACAGATATTGATGTCGGGGATCGGCACTGACCCCCGATCCCTGATCCCTAATAACTTTGCGGCTTTGCCGCATCAGTTTTATAGTAAAGAAAATCAGACAGGAGGTAATTTATGTCAGGCAGATATTCGGAGTTTTATGAACAATTCATTAGCGAGCCGGAGATTTTCTGAGGGAAGTAGGCAGAGGAAGTTCAGTGAGTAAAGAAGTGGGACAGGGTTCTGGATGACAGCAATAAACCTTTTTATCACTGGTTCGCGGAAGGAGAACTTAACCCCTGCTATGACGCCCTGGATTATCATGTAGAAAATGGCCGGGGGGATCAAGCGGCAGTTATCTATGACAGTAAGGAAATTGAATTGCTCTCCGATTCTCTTCCCCTATATAAACGGATTATCGGATTGAAAAATCAGTAGATATTTAATATAATAAACAGTTATGAAAGTACAAACAATATACTACCCGGATCAATCAACAAAACGTAAACAGCCCTTGTTTACGGTTCCGGTTTCAGCAGGTTTTCCTTCTCCAGCGGAAGACTATATAGAAGGCAAACTGGATCTGAACAAACATCTTATCAAACATCCTGCCGCGACTTTTTTTGTGAAGGTAACCGGAAACTCCATGATCGACGCGGGGATACATCCCGGAGATATCTTGATTGTGGACCGCTCGATTGAACCTGTCGATAACAAAGTAGTGATAGCGGTAGTTAACGGCGATTTAACGGTAAAAAGAATCCGTGTCACAAAAGACAGGATCTTTCTGATGTCTGAAAACAAAGATTGCAAACCCCTGCAGATCGAGGCGGAAACAGGTTTCGAGATATGGGGTGTTGTAACGAATGTAATCCATCCCCTTTAATTCTTATAGGATTGATGATGCCTCCCGTCTTTGCACTTGTAGATTGTAATAACTTCTATGTTTCCTGTGAGCAGGTGTTTAACCCCGGGCTTATTGGAAAACCTGTGGTAGTGCTTTCCAATAATGATGGCTGCATTATCGCCAGGTCAAATGAGGCCAAGTCTATCGGTATCCAGATGGGCATCCCATTATTCAAGATACGGGACATAATTAAGGCACACGAAGTTCAAGTTTATTCATCCAATTATGCCCTCTATGGCGATATGTCACAAAGGGTAATAGAAATCCTCTCGGAATTTACCCATGATGTTGAAATTTATTCTATCGATGAAGCCTTTTTGGACCTGTCCGGTTTTAAGAAACGAAACCTGACCGATTATGGATATTCTATAAGGTCTAAAATCAGAAAATGGACTGGCATCCCTGTTTCTATCGGTATTGCGGAAACCAAGACACTTGCCAAAATTGCCAACCGCATAGCTAAAAGGTCTGAAAAGACTGATGGCGTACTGGATTTGACCGGATCGTCTTATCAGGATAGAGCCCTTGCAATAACAGCGGTGGAGGATGTCTGGGGTGTGGGGCAAAGTTATTCCGGATTTCTAAAGAGCAATGGTATCAATAACGCGCTGCAACTTCGCAATGCCCCTGATAGCCTTATAAAAAAGGAAATGGGCATAGTGGGGCTCAGAATCCTTCAGGAACTCAGAGGAATTTCATGCTATCCTCTGGAGCAATACCCACCTCCCCAAAAAGAGATTACCGTATCCAGATCATTCAAACATCCCATTGAAGACATAGCTGATATAAGTGAAGCAATAGCCGCTTACGCGTCTAAGGGAGCGGAGAAGCTAAGGAAAGCCCGTCTTGAGGCAAATATACTCGTGGTATTCCTGATGACAAATCCTTACAAGAGGCAGGCAAGATATTTTAACATGAAAACCATGCGGTTTCCTTTCTCGATCAGTGATACATCAGAACTTATCAAATACGCACACACAGGCCTCAACGAGATCTACAAAAAGGGTTACCTGTATAAAAAGGCAGGGGTTATATTCAGAGATCTGTCATCCGACAACCACACTCAGATGACATTATTCGATTATAAAAAGGGGGAACAAGCCAAAGAAGTTATGCAGGCTTTTGACAGGATAAACAAAAGATTCGGTTCGGATTCGGTCAGGTATGCAGCCACGGGTTCCACCCGGAATCAGAAGTGGAAGACAGTGTTTCAGAAACGTTCACCTTCATATACAACAAATTGGGACCAATTACCCGAAGTATTATAGTCTAACAACCATGTGCGGACGATTTACGCTATACAGCTCACTAAGTAAACTTAAAAAGGTCTTTGACGTTGATACTGTAACGTGTGAGATCAAGGCCAGTTACAATGTAGCTCCCGGCAATGAAGTATATGCGATTATCCGGCAGAAAGACAATCGCCTGGGAAAACTGCATTGGGGGCTTGTACCTTCCTGGGCAAAGAATCTATCGGGAGCGTCCAGACTTATTAACGCCCGTGCCGAGACATTACAGGAAAAACCAAGCTTCCGAAAAGCCCTGAAAGAAAGACGCTGTATTATAATGGCCGATGGGTTTTACGAATGGAAAGACAGGCAGCCCTGGTATTGCACTTCGGTCACCGATAGTCTATTTGGTTTCGCCGGGCTCTGGGAAACATGGAAAGGAAATGATAAATCAGCCTATCACTCCTGCACGATCATTACCGCTGAGGCGAGTGAATCGATTAAGGAAATCCATGATCGAATGCCCGTTATTCTTAAGCCGGAGACAATCAAAGAGTGGCTTGATCCCGCAATTCAAGAGTATGAAAAACTGGGCATGATCCTGAAGCATGGCCATGTTACCAGAATCAGAACTTATCCGGTTTCGAGATTTGTCGATTCCCCTATGAATAATGACCCTCGCTGTATAAAACCTATATCTGATTGAGGCGGTAAATCCCGTACAAGTCATGTTGACAAAATCGAGATACACAAGCAATTATTAAGATAGCAATATAAGCCCTAAACCATTCTATTATCGAAGGACGAGTTCCCCATGGCCCTTACAAAAGCAGATATAATCAAATCAATCCATGACCAGATCGACTTTCCTCAGAACAGGTCCGCAGACATATTCGAATCCTTCTTGGAGATAATAAAACAATCGCTTGCGAACGGTGAAGACATTATGATCAGCAGGTTTGGGAAGTTCTGTGTCAACAAAAAAAACAAGCGGAATGGGAGGAATCCTATAACCGGTGAAAGTCTTATGATAACGCCAAAGAGGCTGGTAACTTTCATGTACTCACGGAAGCTGAAGGATAATATAAATAAACAGTAGACTGGACGAAACCAACAAAAATGATCAAAGCGAACAGCGAGAGAAGTGTAATAAAAATACCATACGATCAATTATCAACTGAAACCTTAGAAGCCCTTATTGAAGAATTTGTTGCGCGTGACGCAACGGACTATGGAGAAACAGAAGTTTCCTTTGAACAAAAGATAAAGCAGGTAAAGAAACAACTTCAATCTGAGAAGGCTATTATCGTATTCGATGGATCAACTCAAACCTGCAATATTGTATCAAGGGCTGATCCACTGGCAAAGGATCTTAGGGTATGATTTCTGTCTAATGGAAATGGAAGCAGAAAAAAGCATGAGGAAGCTGAAGTTATCTGTTGTGGCTCTGGTTCTGGCTCTGGTTTTTGTAGTTGGAAGCTCTGTCTATGCTGCCGATAGACCCAAATCCACCGCCTAAAAGAAAATATGGATATTTTGATCGTTGGAAGAGGTATTTTTTAAAAAAATCCCCGGGAAACCCTGGATATTGTTATAACCCTTTGGAACCACTACTAATTAGCCATTTTTAAGCGTACCTCTCCCTCGATAGACTATTTTGCTTTCCTTTTTCCTGGTTTTCAGCCTATCCAGTAGGAACAGGCTGAAGCATTGCAATTTTCTCGCGAGCATTAATCAACAACTCCA
>JAGGSD010000021.1 GCA_021159265.1 Syntrophobacterales bacterium
ATTTTCTTTTTCGTGTTTTCGTACTTTCGTGTTTTCGTGATAAAAATATATCTTTTTTGGTTCCGGCTTGTCCGGGTTAGGATTCGGTAACGGAACACGGTGAGAATCCGTGACGGTCCCGCCGCTGTAATCGGGGATGTGATTCATGATAAGGCCACTGCCATGAGTGTTAAGGCATAGCATGATGGGAAGGTTTTGAATTACGATTGACCCGGAAGTCAGAAGACGACTGAATGTCCTGATTCATCAAACCTGATGGTAAAGGGTTCTGGTAGCATAAATCTGCTATTGGAACCCTTTTTTATTTTGGTGAACAAAGGAGGTAAGCTGTGAAGTGTATCCAAGTTAGAGGAATTAACGATTTTATCATCACCGAAGCACCCCTCAGTAATCCTATGGTCGATGAGATAACGATCAAGGTTCTGGTAACCGGTCTATGCAGGACAGACCTCAAGTTAATACGCGATGGACACCGTGACTTGATACTGCCCAGGATACCGGGTGAAGAGGTGGTGGGAGTTATCTATGCAAAGGGGGCAGATGTAACCGAATTCAATGAAGGTGATTTTGTTTATGTCTATCCGGGGATATGGTGTGGTCATTGCCCTGCTTGTAAAAACAACGCAGAAAACCTCTGCAGGGAAATGAAAATCATGGGCTTCCACCGGGACGGTGGTTTCGCAGAATATGTGAACGTCCCGGCCCAAAGTGTTATCCGCCTCCCTCAGGGACTGGAGCCGGAACTGGCCGTATTTGCAGAGCCACTCTCGTGCTGTCTTAACGCACTTGAAATAGGTAATGTCAGAGCGGGACAGTCCGTTGGTATCTGGGGTGCCGGACCTGCGGGGACATTACTTTATAGGGCGGCCCGTGCAATGGGAGCGGAGTCCTTCTCAATCGAGCCTGACGAAAGGCGCCGTATACTCATTGGTGGGTATGAAACATGTCCTGATCGTACATTCGATGTGTGTGTAGTCGCCGTGGGATCAAAACATGCTTATGAAGAAGCCATACAAAAACTCGCACCCCTTGGACGACTCATTGTCTTTTCCGGATTATCCTTCTCGGACGATCGACAGATGACGGTAAGTTTTAATCAGCTACACTATTTGGAACAGACGGTTGTGGGTGCTTACGGGTGCTGTTTCCGGCACGGTAAACAAGCCTTGACTCACATTGCCGACGGAACCGTTCCGGTGCGAGACATGATTTCTCACCGAATGTCGCTGTATGGTTTGGAAACTGCCCTGAAATATGTAGAACAGCGGGCCGGTATGAAGATACTGCTATATCCATAAGGAGGAAAAGAATTCATGTGGACTGAGAAAGCCTTGAAAGTCTTTGGTTATAATATTCAGAAGGTAATTGATGGAGAAGATCTGACCAAGCAGGAAAGCTATGAGATGTTTCGTCAAATTCTTATGAACTTGCAACCCGATCTTCAACAGGGAGCATTTCTGGCTGCTCTGAGGGCAAAGGGAGAAGCTCCACAGGAAATCGCTGGTGCCTGGCAGGCTATTGTAGATATCGATACCAACACCGTTACGGAGGAATTTGATTATCCTCTTGTAGAGAATTCGGGAACCGGAATGGACCAGATGAAAACCTTCAATATTAGTTCGGCCGCCGCCATCGTGGCTGCTGCCGCGGGTGTGAAGCTGGGGCGTCATGGTGCAAGAGCACTGACTTCCAAATGTGGAACTGTAGACCTCCTTGAATCAGTCGGCATTGATGTGGAAAGTGGTGTGACAAAAGTCGTGAGAAGTATAGAAAAAGTTGGAATAGGTCTCTTCAACGGAATGAGTTCTCGTGTGCATCCTCGATCGCTGGCCCGCATTCTTTCCCAAATTCGGTTTGGTTCGACGCTTAATATTGCAGCATCCCTGGCGAGTCCCTGCAGACCGACCCATGCATTGCGGGGAGTCTATTCTGCAAACGTGATTTCGACTATTTGTGAAGTAATGAAAGAAATCGGATATGAACGGGCTATGATTGTTCACGGTTTTGATGCGAACGAAGAAAAAGGGATTGATGAGTTATCAACTATGGGAAAGACAGTTGTTCACGAGTTTTTCTCCGACGGCACAGAAGATACCTATGATATCGCTCCGGAAGATGTGGGTCTCAAACGGGCAGATTACGCCTCAATTGCAGCTACGGGGGATATCTTGACTGAATCTATTCGTTTTCTAAAGGTTATTTGCGGGATCGATTACCCGGAATGCATTGATATTACTTGTTATAATGCCGGTGCAATTCTTTATATTGTCGATATAGTACGTGATATTCGCAGTGGTATCGAGATCAGCAGGAAGATTATCGAAAGTGGCAGGGCCAAAGAGAAGCTTTTAGAATGGGTTTCGGAACAGGCCGATACGGCCGGAAATGGTCGCCGCCGGTTTTTGAATTTGATAAAGGAGGCAAACCTGGAAAGTGAAGTTGCACCGTTTATATGATCATGGTGAAGTTATGTTGTTTTGAAGCTGGTTCCTTACACACATTGTATATTCAAGCACGCTCGCGGCGCACTATCAGGTGATATATATCATTGAAAAAATTGGCAATAAAACTATGATATTTGATTCCCTGTATGCAATTTGTGGGACAATAGAGCTCACTGACGATGGTGAAGCAACTCATTCGGCATTTTATTAATGTATTCCTTAATTTCCTGATAGTCAACAAAGGCTTCTTGCTCCTTGCGTACAGAATTAACCAGGTAGATATGAGGACTTCTTACGAGATCTTCCATACTAATTACCCTCTCCCTGACTTTACCTTGCTCTAGCATGTGGGCTCGGAAAGTACCGGCAAGCAAACCACATCGAACCGGTGGGGTGTACAGTTCTCCGTCCAGCTCAACTACAATATTGGCTATGCAAGACTCAGTTACCTCGCACTTTTCATTCCACAATATTACATCATCATATCCAGAACATGCTGCCAATACCTGATCATACATATCTCGATTAGTTGTTTTGTGATACAGAAAAGGGTTTGAAGAATCGATGGGTAATGGTGCCAGACATACGCGCTGTCTGTGTGTAGAACCAGAATGACGCAGGGCTTCGGATTGACACGCGATACATCCGTCTTTTGCCAGGAGCAAACGGATCTTGTGCGCGGTATTTGAGAAGGAGGGAATCAAAGAAAAAAGCCTGTCACGTATATCGCCAATATCGGCGGAAAAAGAAAAATAGGCAGCCGATTCCCTGAGACGCGCCAGATGGTGCCGCAGTAGATAATATCCATCCTCAGGCATCCACAAGATCGTTTCGAGAAGCGAAAAATCAGGCATTCTCGTAGTTAGTATCCTTGCCTTCGTTTGACATTCGTTAAATTCAATCGTATCTGTAGAGTCCCAAACAATACCGCCGCCAACGCCATATTCGGCTTTCTCTTTGATCTTGTCGATGAGCACCGTCCGAATGGCAACATTGAACTGTGCTTTGCGATGAGGGCTTATGAACCCAATACTTCCTGTGTATATTCGACGCGGAGTTGTTTCAAGTTCCTCTATGATCTGCATAGTGCGAATTTTAGGAGCTCCTGTGATAGAAGCTGGTGGGAAGAGAGACCCCAATATGTCGCATAAACCAGCCTTCGTTTTCGCCCTGACCGTCGAAGTCATCTGCCATACGGTTGGGTACTTTTCGACGGCAAAAAGATCGTTTACTTCTATACCCCCAGTGTGTGCGATCCGCCCTATGTCGTTTCGAATCATATCGACGATCATGACGTTTTCCGCCCGATTTTTTTCTGAATGATAGAGCCATTCGGCTTGTTTTATGTCGTCTTGGAACATCAGCCCTCTCGGAGCTGTTCCCTTCATGGGACGAGAAATCAGATCTGTGCCATCGAGATGGAAAAACAGCTCGGGCGAAGCGGAGCAGACAGACCATTCTTCCGTATTCAAGAAGGCTCCATACGGGGCATCCTGCGACTTCACCAATTCAATGAAGTATGGCCATGGGTCACCACTAAAGGACGAAGTGAGGTAATATGTGAAATTGACTTGATAAGTATCGCCATTTGCAATGTATCTTTTGATTTTGTCGATAGCGTTCTGGTAAGCATCTCGCGACAGCGAGGGGCTCCACGTGAAAGATTGGCCCGTATGATATTTTGTTGATGTTGGAAAACACAGTTGGTCGGGTTGACCGTAAATGCCGAACCATACAAGAGGAAATGAGCCGTTCCCCTTTACCGTAAGCGCCGGGTCGAAGGCTGGTGATGCCTCGTAAGAGATAAACCCTGCCGCATATAGACCATGCTTGTAAACTGTTTTTTCAATTGCTTTCAGCGCTGGAATGACCTCGTCAATACGATATGCCGAAACAACCCGCTGGGGTGCTCGGAAATGTAACCAGCGCTGCTGAGTGGCATCGTGAATCACAACCTCATTGATCATATCAGTAATATTTATCATTTGTCTGAGAACTTCTACTTACGAGCACATGATATTTGATGGCCTCTGCTTTTTCTGCAGCATACCAACAGTCTCCATTGATACATGTTACTTGAAAATGGTGAAGGTTTTGTTATATATATGCTGAAGATTAATAAAATATCTCCTCTTGTTCTCTGATAATCCCACTCCATGGTTACCTGTGCGTGAGACAACACTAAAGGTATTTCTTCCGCATATTTCATAAAAACATTTCTACCAGCCGGAAAAGAAACATGCCCGTAATAACAGTCCCCGCCAGGGATCTGGTCTTCAGTGCAAAAATAAACGTGGGAATGGCAACGAATAACTCCGGCCGGAAAAGTTCCAGTTGCCGGGGTTCACCGGTAGTCACGAGATAAGGCAAAATAATGGCGCTCAGTATTGCCACGGGAATGAAATCGAGCCACCCCACAAGCCATTCCGGCATCTGCCGATTCGACAGAAAAAACAGGGGTAGCCACCGGGGAATATAGGTGACAATTCCCATTCCAAGTACAATGATTAGATAATCCGTTTTCATAATAGTTTTTGATCGTCGTTTACCTTTATAAAAATCTTCGATTTCTGCAAGAAGACACCGATGGTAGCCGCTATTACCGATGCTATTACGATGTAAGAGTTACCCGGAAGTACCAGTGACAGGACAACGGCCAGAAGGCCTGCAATGATCGCAATGATCATGTAAAGCAATCCTCTCAATTGAAAAACCAAAAGGCAGATAAACATGGCAATAAGGGCATAATCAATCCCGAAGGCGCCGGAGGGAATAAAATCTCCACAGTATCCACCTGTTATTGTGCTCCCGATCCATACAATGTTGGATGTGTGATTGACAACAATGGCTCTCCGCCAACCCCAGTTTCCATTCCTGAATCTTGTAATATTAAGGGCGAAACTTTCATCTGTAACTCCATAAGCATATAACGAAAGCCACCCCTTGCTGATATCTTTCAGGTAAACAGCCAGAGACGAACTCATCAGTAAATGCCGTAAATTAACCATAAATATTGTGATCACAACAGGGACAAAGGCAGCTCCCGAATCAAGCATTGATACGGCGATAAACTGCGCGCTTCCCGCATAAACCAAAAGAGACATAAGACCGATTTCCAGAGGATGGAGACCCGCCTTCTGAGCAATGACTCCAAAGGCCAACCCTATAGGGAGATAGCCGAGACAGATAGGCCCTGCAGCCACCGTTCCGTCTTTAATGGCAGGCTGCCAATTTTCCGTATGTTCCGTGGGATCAAAATTCATTCATCCTCGATCTTAGTTCCTTAGTTGTAAAGTTCGTGCCTGCCTGTGCGTTGCACGCAGACAGGCAAAATTGG
>JAGGSD010000272.1 GCA_021159265.1 Syntrophobacterales bacterium
AAAAATTACAGGAGGATTAATGTATTATGAAAATAGAAACAGTTTGTGTCATTGGCATGGGGACGATGGGCAGCCAGATCGGCATAGTTTGCGCTGCTGGCGGCTACAGGACCATCATGGTTGAAAGAGATGACAAGTTGATTGAAAAGGGTTTGGAGAACATCAAGCGCTTTCTCGCGTCCAGGGAAAAGAAGGGGAAGATGTCCGGCGATGAAGTCAGCGCCATATTAAGCAGAATCGAGCCCACTACTGATTCCGATAAGGCCTTTGCCGGAGCGGATTTTATCATTGAAGCCGCCTTTGAGGATATTGATGTAAAAAAAGAGCTGTTTGCGCAGATAGACGCAGTTCGCAAGGAGGATGCCATTATTGCTTCAAATACCTCGACCATGAGCATTTCCGAGATGGCTGCGGTAACTTCAAGACCTCAAAACTGTGTCGGCACCCATTTCCTGATTCCCGCGGCCTTGACTCCTCTGGTCGAACTTTCGCGCGCCTTGCAGACCTCTGATGAAACGTATGAGAAAACGGTGGAATTTATCAAGAGTTGTGGAAAGAAGGTAGTCACATCCAGCGATTCCCCCGCTTTCATTATTAACCGGTTGTATATTCCCCTGTTGAACGAAGCATTTTACCTCTTGCAGGAAGGGGGCGCCAGCGCCGAGGATATTGACGAGGCATGCAAGTCCGGACTGGGATTTCCTCTGGGACCACTGGCCGCATCCGATGCGTCAGGGTTGGATGTTGTGTTATTCTGCATTGAAAGTATGCATAAGCAGCTTGGCGATAAGTATCGTCCCTGTCCATTGCTTGTCAAGTATGTAAAGGCAAAGCGGCTTGGACGAAAAACAGGGATGGGCGTATATGATTACACACGAAAGTAGGCACATTAACTGTTTTATCAATTCTGCTGCGTGAGATTGTTTTTCCGGTACGGAAGTTTTGTGTTTCAGCAGAGAGGAAATAAAATGCGGTTTTTGCAAGCTAAACCAATTTCAGACAACCTGATTTTTATCGGTGATGAAAAAACCAGTATGTATCTCTTAAAGGGAGAGCGTTATTTGATAATTGGAGGCGGTATGTCCTATGTGGTTCCCGCTGTAGAGGAACAATTGGATCGTTTTAATGTGGACCGCAGCCGTATCATGGGTATTTTGATTCTGCACTCACACTTTGATCATATTACTGCCGTACCTTATTTTAAGCAGGCCTATCCCTGGTTGGAGATTATGGCCTCGGCCGGAACTAAAAAAGTGCTGGGTATCGGAAAAGCAGTGAAAAACATTGCCGATCTGGACCAGGCCACGCGTCAACAATTTGGTGTGGATAATCAGTTCAGGGGTATATCTCTTAAATTCAAGCCGCCTGAAATAACAAAGGTATTGAATGATGGAGACACCATTGACCTGGGTGGCGGAGTTCCTGTCTCAATCCTGGAAACCCCCGGCCACAGTAAATGTTCTATCGCGGCTTACGCGCCCGGTTTTCAATATCTCTTTCCCTCCGACGGGGTGCCGCTTCCGATTTTGAAGGAAGGCAAGTTGATGCTCATGGCCAATGATAATATTGTGCTTTATCTGAAGTCTCTGGAGCGGATGGCAGCGTTGGAGGTAAAGGCGGTTTGCTGTGAACACGGGGGCGCTTTTTATGGAGAGGAAGCGGCATCTTTTTTAAGGCATGGATTAGAATTAACCCGCAAAAAATATGATTTTTACCGGCAGGCGATGCAATCAGGTGCAGATGCCGGGGTGCTGGCCAGGGATGAACTGGCTCAGATTGCGAAGGATCGTGAATACAGCCTGACTCCTGACGAAGTACTGCGGGGCGTTTTCACCCGGATGATTACCAGTGCAGCCGGATAAAAGGCGAAAATCTACCTTTGCGAGCATACTTCGAGGTTTATAACGATGACTTTCAAAAAGTTATTTCAACCTGTCAAAATTGGTTCGCTGGAACTGAAAAACCGCTATGTTATGAACGCCATGCATCTCGGGTTTGAAAAAGATTCTTTTGTCGGGAAACGAACGGTTGATTTTTACAGGGAGCGGGCCAGGGGCGGTGTCGCACTGATAATCGCGGGCGGGTTTAAGGTTGAACACATTGGTTATGGCCCAACATTTTTGAGTATAGCCGATGATGATTATCTTCCCGGCCTTCGGGAGCTGACCGCCGAGGTAAAAAAAGAGGGGGCAAAGATATTTGCCCAGCTCATGCATGCGGGCAGGTATGTGCACTCATCCGAAATAGGGCAGCAAGCAGTTTCAGCTTCCGCTGTGAGATCCCGTCTGACAGGTGAAGAACCCCGGCCTTTGTCTATCGACGAAATAAAAAGATTGGTCGAAAAATATGCGGAAGATGCGTCCAGGGCAAAAGAGGCGGGTTTTGACGGGGTGGAGATTATTGCGAGCACGGGTTATCTGATATCGCAATTTCTCTCTCCGTTGACTAACAAGAGAGATGACGAATACGGCGGCGGTCTGTCTAACAGGATGCGCTTTGGTCTGGAGATTGCTGAAGCTGTCAGGAAGGCTGTCGGAGCAGGATTTCCCCTGATTTTCAGAGTATCGGGCAATGATTTTATGAAGGGGGGGAATACAAACAGGGAATCCGTAATATTTTCCAGGGAGCTTGAACAGTCTGGAGTTGACGCTATAAATGTGCAGAGCGGGTGGCACGAGGCTGGGATTCCAACAGTTCAGCAGGTTGTTCCTGCGGGAGCCTTTGTATATCTGGCAGCCGCTATTAAGAAAGAGGTTTCATGCCCGGTGATGACCTGCAACAAACTCGGGGATCCCTGTCTTGCCGAAGAGGTGTTAAGAGACGGACTTGCAGACTTAATCGGCATGGCAAGGCCTTTCCTTGCAGATCCTTATCTCCCGCGGAAGGTTCAGGAAGGAAGAGCTGATGAGATCGTTCGCTGTATCAGTTGTAATCAGGGCTGTCTTGACCGCGTTTTCACGGGGAAGCCTGTAACCTGTATGGTCAATCCCTTTGTCGGAAAAGAAAGGGATTGGGAGATTGCGCCTGCTCAGGCAAAGAAGAAGGTCCTGGTCATCGGCGGCGGTCCGGGCGGTATGGAAGCGGCGAGAATTGCGGCGGAGAGAGGCCATCAGGTTTCCCTGTATGAAAAATCGGAAAAACTTGGCGGTCAAATTGATCTGGCGGCAATTTTACCCGAAAAACGTGAGTTTGGTATGTTGATCGATGATCTTGAGACCCATTTGATAAAGAACGGTGTTCATGTGAAAACAGGTATTGAGGTCACACCCGATATTGTGGGGGAAATTGGTCCGGATGCGGTGGTGGTAGCTACCGGCGCAGCGCAGAGACCTTACTCCATTCCGGGAGCTGAAAGGGAGAACGTATTTGATGTTGTCCAACTGCTTGAGAATGACATTGAAACGGGGAGGAGGATTGTCATAATCGGTGGTGGCAACCTCGGATGCGAGGCGGCGCTGCTTCTTGCCAGCAAAGGGGTGATAAAGAGTGATACGCTGTCATTTCTTTTCAGGATGAAGGCAGAGGATGTTGAAACTTTGAGAAGGCTTGCGGACACGGGCGCTAAGGAGGTTACCCTCATCACAAGACAGGATAGAGTCGGGAAGGATATAGGCCAGACGACAAGGTGGATTTTTCTCAATGAATTTCACAGATTAAATGTAAAGGTGATTACGCGGGCAGAAAATATATCTGTTACAGCGAACGGTGTTTGTTTTGATGTTGACGCTGCCGCCAGAGAAATTCCTGCGGATACGGTTGTGATTTCACCGGGAATGGAGCCGGTAAACAAATTATATGAAAAGCTAAAGGATAGCGTGAAAGAGCTTTATCTGATCGGCGATGCGAAGGAGCCGAGAAAGGCTATTGATGCTATCTATGAAGGCGCGCACGTGGGGAACACAATTTAAGAGGGACAGGTGTTTTTTACTTACACAACGGGTAGGGGCGACTTCAGCCGCCCAGAGAAAATTCGGGGAGGTTAAAACCTCCCCTACCCGTAATAAAGATAGTGGGTAGGGGCGACTTCAGTCGCCCATCAAACAGGAGCAGGCAGTGGCACAACCCCCACACTTTGACATTGACGGCGCCATATACTTTCTTACCACACGACTTAAAGCGAAGGAAACGACCCTCAGCGCAACAGAACGCGCAATCGTGCGGCAAACCATTCTTGAACTGGCACAGGAAGACTGTTTCAAACTATATGCCTACGTGGTTATGCCAGATCATTTACACATTCTTTTAAAACCCATGAAAGGTTCGATTTCGGGAGTAATGAAACTTATAAAAGGAAAGTCGTCCCGTAAGATAAATAAGGGTGTCCTCTGGCAGAAAGGCTATTTTGATTTTTCAGTTCTGAGTGAGGAAAAGTTTAAGGAGAAGTTCAATTATATTCATAACAATGCGGTGAAAAGTTGTCTTGCCGACAGGGCGGAAAATTATCCATACTCAAGTGCGCGGGCGTATCGAGGCAGGTATAAAGAGGTTTTTTATGAATGAGAATCGAGGAGTTAAAACCTCTCCTACCCGCCCAATGGTTTGACATCAACTTGAAATACAGCTAAATTTTAACTGACAGGAGGTATTGAAAAGATGTTGGATTATACGGATGAGCAAAATATGATCAGAGAGATGGTGAGTAAAGTCGCAAGGGAGAAGATTGAACCTCTGATTGAGGAACTGGATGAAAAAGGGGAGGGCGGTGGTGAAGCAATAGATATCCTCAGGGAAAATAATTTCATGACCCTGCCTCTGCCTCAGGAGTATGGCGGAATTGGAGCCGATTACACTACCACTGCTCTTGTTATTGAAGAACTGGCAAAGGTTGACGCCGGGACATCCATGTATGTCTTTACAACGACGACGGACATCTTTTTCATAAGAGATTTTGGCAGTGAGGATCAGAAAGAGATGTTTTATCCCATGTTTCAAGAAGGTAAAATAGGGGCGTTTTGCCTGACTGAACCCGGATACGGGTCCGATGCCGCGAATATTACCACAAGAGGGGTTCTGAAAGACGGTTATTATCTTGTTAATGGAACAAAAACCATGGCTTCCAGCGGTTGTGATGCCGAGTGCTTTATTGTTTATGTGCGGACAGGCCCGGGAGAGAAAGCTCACGGCATAAGCTGTTTTATAATGGAAAAGCTGCCCGGGATTTCGGCGGGCCAGCATTTCAATAAAATGGGGTTCAGAACGAATTCCACCAGTGAGATTTATTTTGAAGATGTAAAGGTGCCACAGGAAAGAGTCCTTGGGAAGCCTGAAGAAGGCTGGAATACCCTGGTATTCGGCGGGGGAGCCATGCGTGCCTTCGGCGCTGCTTCGCAGGCTCTCGGAACTGCCGAAGGGGCCATGGAATATGCCATAAAGTATGCCAAGGAAAGGACTACCTTCGGGAAACCGATCATTCAACACCAGGCAATCCAGTTTATGATTGCCGATATGGGCATCAATATAGAAGCCGCGCGTTCCCTCCATTACAGGACTTTACAGATGATAGATCGCGGCGGCTACTCACAGCAGGAATATCAGCTGCTCACCTCGGCGACAAAGTGTTTTGTCTGCGATATGGCCATGAAGGTAACGACGGATGCGGTACAGATCCTTGGCGCTTATGGCGTGATGAATGAGTATCCCGTTGCGAGAAGAATGCGTGACGCCAAGGTCAACCAGATATTTGATGGCGCAAGCCAGATTCAGAAAATGATAGTCGGAAGGACTCTGGAAAAAATGTATTGA
>JAGGSD010000340.1 GCA_021159265.1 Syntrophobacterales bacterium
AACCCCTTGTTTTTATTGGTGAGCCGCCGGGGAGTCGAACCCCGAACCTACTGATTAAGAGTCAGTTGCTCTACCAGCTGAGCTAGCGGCCCACGTATAAAATATATGTGTATCAGCTCAATTAAATCCCTGGCACGCCCGGTAGGATTCGAACCTACGACCAACAGATTCGAAGTCTGCGACTCTATCCAGCTGAGCTACGGGCGCTTCAAATTTCCAAATAACTTTTATCAGAAAATCATAACAATTTACTTCAGGAGCACTGTTATTTAATTTTTTTCGCTTGATTCGTCAAGTAATATTTTTATGGGTTAGATGACAGGCCACATAATGACCATTACCTTTGTGAATGAGGTCTGGTTCGATGTTATCACAAACATCCATTCTGTAAGGACAGCGCGGGTGGAAAGAACATCCGGAAGGAGGATTAACAGGTGTCGGAATATCTCCGTGTAAGATAATCCTTTTTTTATTCATCTTCGGATCGGGAACAGGCACAGCGGAAAGCAGAGCCTTTGTATAGGGATGAAAGGGATTTTTGAAAAGTGTTTTTCTATCTGCAAGTTCTACTATTTTCCCGAGATACATGACGGCAATTCTGTCACTCATGTGACCGATTACACTCAAATCATGACTGATAAAAAGATATGTTAAATCAAAATCGTGCTGTAGCTCTTCCAGTAAATTCAATACCTGTGCTTGTATGGAAACGTCTAATGCCGAAACGGGTTCATCCGCAACAACAAGTTCCGGATTAAGAGCAAGGGCTCTTGCTATCCCGATGCGCTGTCTCTGGCCCCCGCTGAATTCGTGAGGATATCGGCCCATCTGTTCTTTCGTCAATCCCACCACTTCCATTAACCGGACTGTCTTTTCTTTTCTTTCTCTCTTTTTCACCAGCTTATGAACAAGAAAAGGTTCTCCGATAATCGCGCCTGCGCTTCTTCTCGGATTCAGGGATGTGTACGGATCCTGGAATATCAGTTGTGCCTTCCTTCTAAAATTCTTTAATTCCTTACCCGAATATTGAAGTATGTTTTCCTTATTAAAAAACATCTCACCGTCGGTGGGTTCATCAAGTCTTGTAATGAGACGTCCAAGGGTAGTTTTTCCACAGCCGCTTTCGCCAACAAGACCTAATGTTTCTCCTTTGAAAATTTGCAGGTCCACGCCATCAACAGCTTTCACTACTTCCTTCCTGCCCGATAGAAAATCACCGCCCACGGTAAAATATTTTTTTAACCCTTTAATATCCAACAAAACAGAATCATTCATAATTCAACATTCAACATTCAAAAAGAGTTTGAAGTAACTTAAATTTGCAAATGTATTACAAGTGTTTCATATTACTTTACATTTATCAAAATAGTGGGGGTAGGGGCGACTTTAGTCGCCCGGCAGTCTTCGGTGAGCCTCCGGCGTGAAACTTCGGCGTGAGCTCAGTCGAACGCTCAGCCGAACCGTAAAAGGAGGTTAAAACCTCCCCTACCCATAAGGCAAGATTTGTGGTCCCTCAATTCAGAATTCAAAATTGTATTTATCTCCTTTTACCTTTTACCTTTAACCTTTAACCTTTAACCTTTAACCTATGAATACTTCCAGCATCTAACAAAATGACCTGATTTTGTTTCTTTCAGTTCTGGTACTTCTTTCTTACAAATCTCCATGGTATGGGAACATCTTTCCTGGAAACTGCATCCCGGGGGAAGTTCATACAGATTCGGCACTACACCCGGTATCACCTTCAAATATTTCACCCTCGCAGAGATGTCATCCAGTCTTGGTATGGATTCCATAAGACCTGTCGTATAGGGGTGAAGAGGATCTGAAAAGAGTTCCTCAACGCTTGAATATTCAACCACCTTGCCGGCATACATAATAGCTACTGACTGAGCCGCCCCGGCAATAATTCCCAGATCATGTGTAATAAAAATTACTGATGTTCCCACATCATTCTTCAATCTGTTAATAATATCTATGATCTGTGCCTGAATAGTCACGTCCAGAGCAGTTGTAGGCTCATCCGCCAGCATCAACCTTGGGTTGCATGACAAGGCCATGGCAATCATGACCCTTTGCCGCATGCCACCGCTCATCTGATAAGAATAATTATCCAGTCTCTCTTCGGGAGAAGGCATTCCTACGAGTCTGAACATTTCCAGAGCGCGATCCATGGCATCTTTTTTCGACAAACCCTGGTGAAGTCTGATAACCTCAGAAACCTGATCTCCCACTTTCAAAACAGGATTGAGAGAATTCATGGGTTCCTGAAATATCATGGAGATATCTTTGCCCCGGCGCATCCTGATTTCCTCGTCGTCAAGACGAAGCAGGTCAATACCATCAAAAAAAATGCTTCCCGCGATGATTCTGCCGGGCGGCACAGGTATCAGGCGCATTATTGAAAGGGCCAGGACTGTTTTCCCGCATCCCGATTCGCCCACAATACCCAGAGTCTCACCCTTTTTGACCGACAAATCAACGCCATCCAGAGCTTTGACCGTACCGCTCCTCGTTTCAAAATATGTCCTTAAATTTTTTATCTCAAGGATTCGATCCATTGTAATAGTTTTCAGTGGTCCGTGATCAGTGATTGGAGTAATCTGCAAAATCTGTGGATTAAATATTCTACCGGGTCCAATTCCTCAAAAGTTCCACCATAAGTCTGACACCAACACCTGAAGCTCCTTTGCTTATGTAAGGTCTATCCTTTTTCAGCCAGGCAGGGCCGGCGATATCGAGGTGTACCCATGGATAGTCACCAACAAACTTACTCAGAAAGAGAGCGGCAGTAATGGCGCCGCCAGCGCGCCCGCCTGTATTCTTGAAATCCGCCGCATCACTCCTTATCAGTTCGTCATATTCTTCCCAGAGCGGCAGCTCCCATACTTTTTCACCAGTGGCCTCTGAGGCAGCCCTGATCATATTTTTTAATCCTTCATCTGTTCCCATCATACCGACAATCAGATCGCCTAAGGCTATAATGCAGGCGCCGGTTAGCGTTGCCATGTCAATCATGGCAGCCGGGTTATACCTGTTTGCATACGCAAAGGCATCAGCCAGGACCACCCTGCCTTCAGCATCGGTATTAAGGACTTCTATTGTCTTGCCGGACATGGATTTTAAAATATCTCCAGGCTTATAGGCCTTTCCGCCGGGAAGATTTTCCGTAGCCGGAATAATACCCACTATATTTAAGGGAATCCGCAGGTCAGCCGAAGCCATAAGTGTACCAATGACAGCCGCCCCCCCCGACATATCTGTTTTCATCTCATCCATACTATCCGCCGGTTTGATGGAAATCCCGCCACTGTCAAATGTAATCCCCTTGCCCACCAGTACAACCGGCCTTTCTCCCTTTTTCCCGCCATTGTATTCCATAATGATTAATTTCGGCGGTTCATTACTTCCCCTGGCCACACCAAGTAATGCATTCATGCCAAGTTTTTTCATGGCGGGCTCACTGATAACCTTCAATTCAACCGGCCTTTTTACGAAAGCTTCCCTGGCCTTGTCAGCAAGGATCGATGGCGTCATTTCATTGGACGGCGCCGCAACAAGATCCCTGGTATAATAAACGGCATCTGAGATGATCTCCCCCGTTTTTGCAGCAGACTTTATTATTTTCAATAAGTCCGGTTTTGTTTCCATGATGACAAACTCATTCACTTTTTTGATTTGATCACGCTCAACAGTCTTGAATGGAGCAAACCGGTAAAGACCCAGCAATACGCCTTCCACAGCAGACTGCGCCACTTTATCGATGGGCAAATCAGCGTTGCCTGAATCAAGGGATGCAGAAAAGTCTTTAATATTCAAGTCCCGTATAGTTCGGGCTGCTTTTGAAAAGGCGCCCCTTACTTTTTCCAGGTTGAACTCATTTTTTTTACCCAATCCAATGACAACGACCCAATCAGGCATGATCAGACCCCTTGTGTTGACAATGCCCGTTTCAAAGAGCTTTCCCTGAAATACTCCATCTTTAATCAAATCAGTGATAAGGCCGTCACAATTCTTATCCAAAACCGCGGCGCCTCCTTCGAGTTTCTTGTTGTTCTCAAAATGTCCGACGATCACGGCTTTAGTCCGGCTGTTTCTAAGTTCACCTTTTTTTACCTTAACTTTCATGTAAATACCTCCAAGTGTAAAACTTATTATAAGATACTACGGCCATTGCAAAAGCACAAAACATGAAAAACTATATTTTCAAAGATCTAATACTTTCTGATTCATATCAGCAAATCTCAGCAACGGCTCTTATTAGCGTGTGATAATAATTGCATAGTAATAAAAAGTCAATTAATACCACGAGGCGGAAATACTACCTGACGTAAGGATGGATTAAACCTTCAGGCTGTATCAATTGCCCCGGCCTTGAAAATATCATCAAACTGAAATATTTACACCTTGACTTGTAAGCCAAATTTTGATTAATTCGCTACAACTACAAGCTGAAGGAGAATAAATGGATTTTAGACTTACTGAAGAGCAACAACTTATACAGGATACCGCAAGAAGCTTTGCGCAAAACGAACTCGACCCTGTGGCCGCACAGCTTGACAAAGAACCTTACAAAAAAGAGAATCGAGAGATATTTCTCAAAAACCTTAAGAAGCTTGCCGAACTCGGTTTAATGGGCATTAATGTGAAGGCCGAATACGGGGGCTCTGAGGCAGGCGTTATCGCATTCAGTCTGGCCATGACGGAAATCGGCAGGGCCTGCGCTGCCACGGGAGTGACCATGTCTGTGACTAACCTTGTGGCCGAGGTTATCCAGTCCATAGGTTCCGATGAGTTGAAGAACACATACATCCCAAAGATCTGTTCCGGCGAATATTCCGCAGGAGGTTTTGCGTTGACGGAACCCTCTGCCGGTTCCGATCCCTCTGATATGCGTACAACAGCAGTGCTTGATGGAGATGAATGGGTTGTAAACGGCAACAAAATCTTTATAACGAGCGGTGAATATGCCGGTTGTCATGTATTATGGGCAGTGACTGACAGGAACGCACCGAAAGGCAAGGGCATCAGCACCTTTGTTTTAGAGCAGGGTGACCCGGGTTTTACCGTGGGAAGAGCCGAGCATAAGATGGGACAAAGAGCTTCATCGACGAATGAGCTGATATTTGATAACTGTCGATTCCCCAAAGAACGCCTTATGGGAACGCTTAATGACGGATTCAGAGTAGCAGTTGCAGAATTGACGGGCGGCCGTATCGGTATAGGCTCGATGGCTCTTGGAATTGGACTTGCGGCAATGGATTATGCCACAAAATATGCAAAAGAGAGAGTTCAGTTCGGCCACTCTATTGTCAACTTCCAGGCCATTCAATGGATGATTGCGGAACGCTATACGGAACTTGAGGCGGCGAGACTCCTTCTTCTGAACGCCGCATATCAAAAGGAAAACACCAACTTCTTTGCCAGGGAATCATCCATGGCCAAGTATTTTGCGACAGAAGCCGCCGAAAGGGCATGCCGCAGCGCCGTGCAAATGCTGGGAGGATACGGTTATACTGAGGAATATCCCGTAGAGCGCTATACCAGAGATACACGTGTAGCTTCACTTTATGAAGGAACCAACGAGATACAAAGATTAATCATAGCACGAGACATTATACGCAGTTTAGGCTCTTAATCGTAAAGTTCGTGCCTGCCTGTGCGTGTCCGCACGCAGACAGGCAAAATTGGCAAAAGAATTAAAAACAATCA
>JAGGSD010000344.1 GCA_021159265.1 Syntrophobacterales bacterium
TTGAGAATAAAAAGCGTGGTCTTTGAGAATAAAAGCGTGGTCTTTGAGAATAAAAGCGTGGTCTTTGAGAATAAAAAGCGTGGTCTTTGAGAATAAAAAGCGTGGTCTTTGAGAATAAAAGCGTGGTCTTTGAGAATAAAAATCGCCCGCTGATCTTAGAGCTGTAAGGGTTTCCGAAACTGGACAAGTATTTGACTATATATATTAGACTAATATATATGACTATAAGAGAGACTGTGATTTTTGCAAAATCACTCCCCCTGTCTGTGGTTGTTCTTATTTTAATTTCATCACTTATGTTTTTCCCTCTACAAAATAGCTTTCCGATTTTAATGTTTGATGTATATTGTTTATGCTTAGACGATATTTTTTTATCTCCTGACTTTGTGTTTTGAGCTTTTACTTTTATCCAGAGATCACATTTATGGGCTTGACCGTTCTTCCCTGCTTTGTTATTTTGTGCTCTTGATCGGAATACAGGGTTCTCAGGATCGGGATTTTCATTCCGAGTATGTTGAGGGAGTCCTCCGTCCATGACCGGGGAATGAATATTCCGTAACACGACGTGACAGTTTGCTTTATAAATGTTGTAATATCGGGATGTTATTGGGACGGGTGGGATAGAGCAAGATATGTCGCTCTTACTGTTATTTGCTCCTTTTGCCCCACAATGGAGTTTTATTTTTGGATGAACTTCCTGAGTTCAGGAGAAATGCTCTGGAAACATTAAGACAGCCACTGGAAGATGGTTTTGTTACCATTGCCAGAGTCTCTGCAACTGTAACCTTCCCGGCCAAGTTTATGCTTGTGGCGGCGATGAATCCGTGCCCTTGCGGGTATTTCACCGATTCCCAGAGGACATGTACCTGTACGGCGCAACAGATTCGCCAGTACAGATCCAAGATATCAGGCCCCCTACTCGACAGAATCGATATTCATATAGAGGTTCCATCCGTGAGATACAGAGATCTCACGGCGAAATCAACGGGTGAATCGTCTAATGACATAAAGAAACATGTAAGCAGGGCACGGAATATTCAAAAAGGGAGATTTGGTAATTCCCGTGTTAATTGTAATGCCCAGATGACGAACAGGCAAATCAAGGAATTCTGCCCATTGGATAAGGATTCTCATCGATTGATTGAAATGGCAATAGACAAGCTCGGCCTCAGCGCGCGAGCCTACACAAGAATACTGCGGGTTGCGCGAACCATAGCTGATCTGGAAGAAGAAAAAAATATTCAATCCCATCATATATCAGAAGCAATTCAATACAGAAGTCTTGATAGAAAAATGATTTAGTGGTAATATAAAAAATCAGTCTTCTTATTAAAATATAAGGTCAGGCTTCCCTGACCAGGGGGTGGATAAAATGGAAAAATTTGGAACCTTAGAGGTGAAATCTGGCTTGGCCGAGATGTTGAAGGGTGGTGTCATTATGGACGTAACCACTCCCGAACAAGCCAAGATTGCTGAAGATGCGGGCGCTGTTTCAGTCATGGCTCTTGAAAGAGTTCCTGCGGATATCAGAGCTCAGGGAGGAGTTGCCCGAATGACTGATCCAGCTATTATTGAAAAAATAATGGACATCGTATCGATACCGGTAATGGCGAAGGTGAGAATCGGGCATTTTGTGGAAGCTCAAATATTAGAATCACTCGGAGTTGACTATATAGATGAAAGTGAGGTCTTGACCCCTGCCGATGAAAAGTATCATGTCAATAAATGGAAATTCAAGGTACCCTTTGTGTGCGGGGCCACAAACCTCGGAGAGGCCCTGAGAAGAATCGGCGAGGGAGCCGCTATGATCAGGACTAAAGGGGAGGCGGGCACTGGTAATGTAATTGAAGCGGTTAAGCACATGCGAACGATAAACGATGAGATCTCAAAACTCACTGTCCTTCCCGAAGAGGAGTTGATGACGGAAGCCAAAAATCTGGGCGCTCCTTATGAATTGGTAAAGATGATTGCCCATGAAAAGAAACTGCCTGTTGTCAACTTTTCAGCAGGGGGTATCGCCACGCCGGCAGATGCGGCAATGATGATGCAACTCGGAGCAGATGGCGTATTCGTTGGATCGGGCATATTTAAATCCGAAAATCCGGCTAAAATGGCTCACGCTATTGTTCAGGCCGTGACTCACTATAATAACCACGATATTCTCGCGAAGGTGTCAAAATCACTTGGAGATGCCATGCCCGGTCTGGAAATATCAGAAATAGACGAAGAGAATATGCTTCAATCCAGGGGAAATTAGATAGAAAGGGAGAAACGGGATATGGAAATCAATATTACCAGAGTTGCGCCGGAGGAAATGAAATCTAAACCGGTAAATGAGGATAAACTGGGCTTTGGGAAACTTTTTTCGGATCATTTTTTTATCATGGAATATAACAATGAAAAAGGGTGGCATAATGCATCCATAGAACCCTACAGACCCCTGTCACTCGATCCCGCAGCGATGTGTTTCCACTACGGGCAGGAGATCTTCGAAGGAATGAAGGCCTATAGAGGGAAAGATGATTCTGTCTATCTGTTCAGACCCGAGGAGAATATCAAGCGGATGAACATTTCTGCAAAGAGGCTTTGTATGCCTGAAATAGACAGCCATCTCTTTATGGAAGGGATGCAAAAACTGGTAATACTCGAAAAGGACTGGATCCCCCACAGCGCCGGAACATCCCTCTACATCAGACCTGCCATGATCGCCACGGAGAAAGCTCTCGGGGTACATCCTTCCTCTGAATATATTTTCTACATCATCGTAGGCCCTGTGGGAGCATACTACCCGGAAGGTTTCAGCCCCACAAAAATCTATGTGAGTGAGGAATTTGTAAGATCGGTACGCGGAGGAGTAGGATTTTGTAAAGCCGCAGGTAATTATGCCGCGAGTCTTTATGCAAGTGAAAAAGCAGCTAAGCTGGGCTACACACAGGTATTGTGGCTTGATGCCCTGGAAATGAAATATGTTGAAGAGGTTGGAACGAGCAATATTTTTTTTCTCATCGGTGATGAATTAATTACTCCTCCCCTCTCGGGAAGTATACTTTCAGGTGTCACCCGCGATTCGGTAATCCGCCTGGCAAAACATTGGGGAATCAAAGTTTCAGAAAGGCCGTTGTCAATAGACAAGATCCTTGATGCCTGTTCGGATGGAACCCTGAAAGATTGCTTTGCTTCCGGAACTGCAGCCATAGTTTCTCCGATAGGACAAATTTACTACAAGGGAAGAGAGTACGTGATTAACGAAGGCAGAACCGGTGAGCTTACTGAAAAACTGTATAACGAAATACTACAAATCCAGTATGGAGAGAAAGAAGATCCCTTCGGCTGGAGGGTAAAGATATCAGATTAACTCTTCAAAAAATACTCCAATTAAACTTAAAAAATTATGATAGTAGGTGTTTTGGCCCTTCAGGGCGCCTTTCGCGAACATATAGCAATGTTGAGACAATACAATGTAAATGCGAAGGAGATAAGATTGCCTTCTCAATTACAAGATACTGATGGTCTTATTATTCCGGGGGGTGAAAGCACGACGATTTCAAAGCTTATTGAAGAGTACTGTTTTACCGATAGGATAAAAGAATATTCTTTGTCTGGGAAACCCATCTTTGGAACATGCGCGGGATCAATTCTCCTTGCGGATAAAATAGAGGGCAGGAAACAGGATTTTCTTAACCTTATTGATATCGACATCAGAAGAAATGCCTATGGCCGCCAGGTTGCGAGCAGAGAAATTGAATTAGATGTAGAATTTCTGAGGCCCGATCCTTTCAGGGCAATATTTATTAGGGCCCCAATAATTGAAAGTATGGGGCCGGATGTAATCCCCTTTGCCTGGTATAATAACAGCGTAGTGTTAGCCAGACAAGACAATATTCTTGTATCCACGTTTCATCCGGAACTTACCCGGGATGAAAGGATTCACGGGTATTTTTTGAATATGGTTCGCTATAAGGTATGATGTGTAAATTCTCCAGAACGTTCCGTAAGCTGCAAATTAGGGCAAAAATCCACAAATATACATACAGCCCGGTTTGTAAAAGATTAATAATTATTCTGGCGCTCATTTTTCCGGTCGCTCCGGTATTTGCAGAACCTTTACCACTTGATCAGCTTGTAGAAAAGGTACAGGCGCGGTATGAACAGACAGGGGATTTAGTGGCCCGGTTCGTACAGGATGCGACGATTAAATCTGTAAACCAGACATTGACTGAAGAAGGCACCGTTTATTTCAAAAAACCTCAAAGAATGCTTTGGGATTACAGCAAGCCATCTCACAAAAAACTGGTCATCAACCCCCGGAAAGCTTGGCTGTACATACCCGATGATAACCTCGTTTATATACAGGATGCCAAAAAACTTCTCACGTCCAGGATAACAGTAAAATTTATCGCGGGTATCGGAAAATTAAAAGGTGATTTTAAGATAACTTCTACTCCAGAAAATTATATAGATGAGGAAGGGAATTATCTGCTTTCCCTAATCCCTTATAGTAAAGAGATGGGTATAGAAAAACTATTTATGAAGATAAATAAAGATACTTTTGATGTGATGAATTTTACATTTAGTGACATTTACGGCAATACAACCAAACTTACTTTAACAAAAATGAAAATAAATAATAATTTTCCTGACAACATGTTCTATTTTACCCCCCCTGCAGGAACGCAAATATTCGAGGTTCCATGATCCTGGGCGGAATCGGGGGATAGGTATGCTGTCCCTGAAATTTATAGTTATTTCTTGAAATACTTCACATCGTCTATATCCTTAAAATGTGAATCTTGAGTCCAGATGGTAGCCTCGAATTCTTTTGCTGTTGCGAGAATAATACTGTCAGCCATTGGAACCTTGTGCTCAAGACTTATTTTTGAGGCAGCAATCGCCATAGAATCTGTTAGATCCACAACCCTTCCTTTTCGCATAGCAACGGCTGCCTGTAACGCTTCATTCTCGCTGGACTCTCGAAGAACTACCTTGAAGACTTCATATATCGTTACCGTTGGAACAACAAGCGAATCCGTGTCAGTCAAAGGTGCCAGGAAATGTTTGGCATTCGGCTCATCTGCGAAGTATGCAAGCCAGCCAGAAGAATCGACGATATTCATAATCTATCTTCCTCACGTTCGAATTCAGTATTTATGCCTTTAAGGAATCCGCGAAGCTCTTTAATATCTCGTTCCGGAATAAGTTCGATCCGCCTCCCATATTCTACAACCTGCATTTTTTGACCGGGGCGAAGACGCAAAGCCTCCCTGACTGCTTTTGGTATAACGACTTGATATTTTGGTGATACGGTTACGGTATGCATGTCGAGACCCCCATCGATATTATTTCGTATTACAATAACATGAACGATAAGGTTTGTCAATTTTATTGATGGGTATTAAGGGGGGCTGCGCAAGCGGATAACAAACTCTGTAAGGCGCCGATTATTGTGTTTCGAGGCTGGCGGGTTTGCCCAGACTCAATCTTTAATAACGATTAGCTCGGACCATGATTCCTCAGATACTTTCCTGAAAACCTTAGAACCACTTTTGGGAACCCAAATGGTAGTTCTAAGGACAAAACAAAATCTTTTTCTAACACATTTATACATTATTTCAATTAGTTGTTTTGGTCCGACCCCACTAAATCGTGAAATTTGGCCTCATGCTTTTCTCCCGAATTTCTAATTTCCAATTTCAAGCCGT
>JAGGSD010000293.1 GCA_021159265.1 Syntrophobacterales bacterium
ATTTTCGCAAATAATTGCCAATTTGGCTCCAGATTTTGTTTCAGGCCTGACGAAGCTGACACTTTTCCCGTAAATACGCATTCCAAATGCAGTCCGGGGACAAGAATGGAACCTTGAACCATTGAACGGTTACCATAAGTCAAACGGAGACTTAACCCTTTTCCGACCTTGTTAGCTGATGTTGTCTTCGACCACGAACCATTCTTTTTTTCGATAAACCAAATCTTGACTCTTTGCTACAAGTTCCCCAGTCCGACCATCTCGAATAGTGATATCGTATAAAACTATTGGTCCAGTAGCGCTTTGTTCTTCAGCTTCAGCAATTAATAGATCACCAGAGGTTGTTGCTTTCAAGAAGTTAATTCCAACGTTCAGTGCTACTGCCATCTGTCCATGGGAATTGCTGGCAGCGGCAAAAGCCATGTCGCCTATCGCAAAAATAACGCCGCCGTGAGTGAAACCATGAAAATTAATCATATCATCAGTAATGGTTAGAGTCACCCGACTATGGCCCGGCTTTAGAATTTCAATGTTAGCCCCTAAAAAACGTGCGAATGGATCACGTTGAATGTATTCGTTAATTTTTTGTTTTCTATCTTTGTTCATTATTATCTTCCTTATCTTATTAACTACCAGCTAACGCCGAGTTGACGGGCAAATTTTAGCGGTATAATGGACGCGGAGCGTCTGGTTATGCAGGAAAATTTGCCGGTCGAACGACTGGTTCGCAAGGCGCTTGGCGCCGGAGAACCATTCGGTCGGCCATTCTGCTGAAATTATTGAATAATCACGAACTCGAAGCAATCCCCCTTTATCAAATTCTGTGCCAATTAATCGTCTTCTTGAACCATGGATTAGTTCCGAGCGCTCGTTCCTCGACTCAGGACTAATCCTTTATTTGCTGGACTAATCCTTTATTTGTTCGGGGTGGTTGCTTATGATGTGCAACATATAGATCTAAAAGCCGGCGGATCATTTTTTGATACTGTGTATTATGTTTTTTTGCTTCATTTTTAAAAAAAACAACACTGTCTTTGCTAAGAGTGATCGTGATTTTTACATTCTCCTCTTTAAACAGTAAATCTTCAGGAGGAGGTAGAAAATCATCAACTATACGTAATTTTCCCAAGGGTTCATCAGTGTATTTAATTTTGGTTTTCATATATTTTCCTCCCCTTTCTCCAGTATCCTGCACCGATAATGCGTATAATGCTGCCACGATATGTGAAACGAACTGTTATGATTCCATTTCCGACTTTGCCGAAACAGTAATATCTTTTTTCTTTTTGGCTGTGATCTAAATCCTCTGCAATAATACGATCAGGATCAGTAAAGGCATATTGGGCAAATTCAAATGAGACTCCATGTTTCTCCTGATTTTGCTTGTCTTTTTTAGCATCCCACTCAAATCTTACCTTTCTCATAATTTATCAATATCAAATAGAAGGAATAAAAGCAATATAAATATACATATAATAATATGGTTGATTTTAGGACAGTTGAGCACCGAACGCCGAGTTGACGGGCAAATTTTAGCGGTATAATGGACGCGGAGTGTCTGGTTATGCAGGAAAATTTGCCGGTCGAACGACTGGTTCGCAAGGCGCTTGGCGCCAGCTTCCTCCCAACGAAAGCAGACGCGCCATTGATCGTTGATGCGAATTCGCAACGACGACTGCGTAACTGTGAAAGATAAGGCCTCCGGCAGCAAAATGAGAAGGACAGTCGAATTGACCTCGAAGCAGAAACATTTATTGAGAGAATTGAAAATTAAGGTTGAAACTCTCTGACGATAGAGTGTAGTCCATAAAATTAAAATGATATTGTCATTTGTTCCGGAGAGTTACAACCCGGTTTCCGGAATATGGGGTATATTCCTGCTTTTTAGGAGTGCATCAGTCTTGACAACAAGAATTTTGTGTTATAGTCGTGTACAAAAGATTGTTTATAATTGGTAAACTTGTAAAAAGCTCCGCTATGCCGCTAAACGGCATTGCAGAGCTTTTTACGAATCCATTAACTTGAAACATGAACCTTCTTTACAATTATGGACATTTTGTTTTTCAAAATTGCCTTTTTGGCTTATTTCTTAAGCACAATCGGATACATTGCATCCATTCTTGTCAGAAGAGTTGTGATAGCCAAGACATCCACGTGGATTCTTTTTTCAGCCTTTGCCATTCATACAATTTATATCACTTTTCGATGGGTGAAAACCGGTTATAACCCGGTGACTAATCTTCATGAATCCCTTTCATTCATTGCATGGGTTATTTCAGGCAGTTACCTCGCCTTTCAGATGAAAACGAAAACCAGGATACTCGGCTCGTTTGTATCCCCCCTCGCTTTTATGCTTATGATCGTGGCATCGGCGGGATTGGGCAAAGTGGTTTCCATACCTGTCATATTACAGGGTTGGTGGGTAGCTATCCACACTATATTGTCTCTTGCGGGAGAATCACTTTTTGCCCTGGCATGCATGGCCGGGATTATGTATTTGATCCAGGATAATTTAATAAAAAAGAAAAAGTCATACCGTTTCAGCCGCCTTTTACCCCCGCTGGGAGACCTCGACAGAATAAATCATATTTGTGTTTTATGGGGGTTTCCACTTCTTACTTTGGGCATTATTGCCGGTTCAATCTGGGCGAGAACTGTATGGGGGAGTCGCTGGCAGTGTGATCCAAAGCAGGTATGTACCGTGATTTCCTGGTTTTTATATGCTTTTTTGTTACATCAAAGACTTGCGATTGGATGGAAAGGCAAAAAAGCAGCAGTCTTGTCTATTTTTGCCTTTGTTATTCTGCTCTTTGCCGTTGTCGGCGTAGAAACCTTTTTCGTAACGATGCACAGTTTTTGACATGGATATGTAGATTCTTTGTCCGTAACGTGTGCGGTTTTTGAAAAACAAAAATCTAATCACGAAAGCCCGAAAATTACGAAAACACGAAAAAATTAAGCATTATCCCATCCTTCATTTTAAACTTTTCTGGTTTTTACCTTTTCGTGTTTTCGTGACAAGTTTTTATAAAGCATTTTAGTCGCGGTTTTGCCGCCTCAGAAAAATATGAGTATAATCCTTATCGGAATGAATCATAAAACAGCTCCCCTAAATATCAGGGAGAGGCTTTCAATATCCTGTGAAGATAACGACGCCTTGAAGGTAATCAAGAGTATTTCACAGGTAAGGGAGGCTATGTATATTGCTACATGTAACCGTGTGGAAGTACTGGCAAGCGTAGAAGATGTTGAAAAAGGCCTGGAGAAGTTAAAAACTTTTATTTTTTCCCATGGCAATTTGTCCCGTGGAGAGATGAAGGAATGCCTCTATGTTTATCGTGACGTTGATGCAGTGCGACATCTTTTCAGAGTAGCCTCAAGTCTTGATTCCCTGGTTATGGGAGAGCCTCAGATTCTCGGACAGGTGAAAGATGCCTATCGTCACAGCGTAGAGCAAAAAGCTTCGGGAATTATACTGAATAAGTTACTTCACCGTACATTTCATGTGGCAAAGAGGATAAGGACAGAAACGGGAATTGCCAACAATGCCGTATCTGTGAGCTTTGCAGCCGTGGGACTTGCTAAAAAGATATTCGGAAATCTTCGTGATAAAACCGTCCTTCTCATCGGCGCCGGCGAGATGTCTGAATTAGCGGCGAGGCATTTGTTGAACAATGGTGTGAACAGGATTATTTTTGCCAACAGGACATATGAAAATGCGGTAAGACTGGCAAATGACTTTCACGGTGTTCCCGTTGGTTTTGATCTTCTCGAAGACAAACTGAAGGAGGTGGATATTGTCATAAGTTCTACGGGGGCACCCGGGTATATTGTTAGCGAAGAAATGATTGTAAAAGCCCTGCACAGACACAAAAACAGGCTCATGTTTATAATAGATATAGCCGTGCCAAGGGATGTGGACCCGGCCGTAGAGGAAATTGATAATGTATATCTGTATAACATTGATAATCTTCAGGAAATCGTGGATGAAAATTTGAGAAGCCGGATTGAAGAGGCTGAAAAGGCAGAGGCAATTATTTCTGAGGAGATTATCAGCTTTACAAATTGGCTGAATACGCTGGAGGTTGTTCCCACCATTGTTTCGCTGAAAAGGAAAAGCGAAAAGGTTATCGAACGGGAACTCGAAAAATCCCTGTCATGGATGAGGAACTTGACTGAAGGGGAACGAGAAAAAATCAGAATACTTGCCTCTTCTATTGTGAATAAAATACTTCATGATCCGATTACAAGCCTTAAAGAGGAAAGTCAAAACAGCGGGGCTGACCCTTATCTGGCTGCTGTCATAAGGTTATTCAGGCTGGAAAAAGGTGAATGATTCATTTTTATGAAATTATGCCAGAATACCCCGTGTTGTGCATGGAGAGGAACGGCATCCTTATTATGCCCTCTCCATGGGGGAGAAGGGAAGGAATTTATTTTAGATGCCCCGCCTTATGGGCTGGGAGACTCGCTTTTAGCGTCAAATTGAGGTGACAACATTAAGGATATATTAAAAATAGGAACGCGGGGAAGTCGTCTTGCACTGAGACAGGCGAATCTGGTGGCGGACCAGTTGAAAGAAAAATATCCCGATTTGCAGACCGAAATCATTGCCATTAAGACAAAAGGGGATAAGCTGCAGGATATAGTCCTGGTCAAGATCGGAGGAAAGGGTGTTTTTGTCAAGGAAATAGAGGAAGCCCTTTTAAAGGAGGATATCGACATTGCTGTACACAGCATGAAAGATGTTCCCGTAGAACTTCCCGATGATCTGGAGATGGGCGCTGTCCCGGAAAGGGAAGATCCCAGGGACGCTTTTGTCTCAAAGGATAACAGGAAAATAGAAGAACTGAGAAAAGGGGCAAGAATAGGAACGGGCTCTCTGAGGAGGACTATACAGCTTCAGAATTTATTGCCGGATGTTAAAATCGTGCCTATTCGGGGGAATCTCGATACGAGAATCAAAAAAATTGTAACGGAAGATCTCGATGGTGTGGTGGTAGCAGCGGCGGGAATGAGGCGTATGGGGCTGGCAAAGGAAATTTCTCAATACATTCCCGTTGAATGGATGATCCCTTCAGCAGGGCAGGGGACACTCGGAATTGAATTTAGAAAGGATGATGAAAAAAGCAAAAACATTGTTTCCTTTCTCAATCATGCTGATACGGTAATCGAACTCTCTGCCGAGAGGACATTTCTGAAACACTTGGGTGGAGGATGCCAGGCGCCCATAGGTGCTTTTTGCAAAAAACAGGGTGATAGATTAATCCTCAGGGGTCTTTTGGGTAGTGTTGATGGCAGTGTTATTATCTCGGATGAAATAAGGGGGTCCTGGAAAGATTCTGAAGAGATGGGCAGAACAATGGCAGAGAATATCCTGTCAAGAGGCGGCCGGGAGATACTGGAGGAAATATATAAAGACCGTGAAACTTGAAAGTGGTGAATGAAAAGTATCTGAATGTCAAATTCCAAAGCTCAAATGCCAAATCAAATCCAAATGTCGAAAACCAAAAGTTATTTGTAACTATTCAGGTTCAAAGGCACAGAGGCACAAAGCTTATTTACCTTGCTAACCGTTCACAGGTTCATGTTTCAGCGTTCAGGGAAGGACGAAGGCAGCATTAAAGACCTGAAGTCCTCGTCAAAAATGCTCATTTTCGCAAATA
>JAGGSD010000067.1 GCA_021159265.1 Syntrophobacterales bacterium
TCATATAATAACAATGTGTTAAGCCACTTTTATCAAAATGACTTCCTTGAAAGTCCACACCGCGTCATTCTGAGGAGCGGAGCGACAAAGAATCTCAATGATATCAGATTCTTCGCTATCGCTCAGAGACAAAAGAGTGTTTTTGCGACTTTTTGCGAGTCCATCAATTGTTTATAAGCAGGATTGGAGAGAAGGCTGGAATGATAATTCCTTGCAAGTCCGGGAATGTTTTCTGTGCGGTAATAGCTCAATAAATAGCGGAAGCTGCCTCACCCTGGTCCTCTCTCGCCGGAAGAAAGGGGATTAATTGATGACTCTGTTGATTTAATGTCTTTTCGCCCAATTTCTGCATTATGCTCAAAAAATAATCCTTGGAATATCAACTATATGCCTGCGGTTATTTTTTTCGCATGCCCTGTCTGCGTACCTGCCTGTGCGTGTCCGCACCTGTCTGCCGTGCAGGCGGCACAGGCAGGCTTGATCTTGAACGAAAATCCTCATAAATCAACAGAGTCATTGATTGGAATCATTAAAGAGACTTTCTAACCCTTGCAGGGGGGGAAGGGTTGGGATAGGGGTGAAACGCCCCGGTTTATTGAGTCATTACCCGAGCCCTTTGCATAACCCCTCTAATCGTCATTCCGGGCTTGACCCGGAATCCAGGAACTGTTTGATAATACTGGATTCCATGTCGTGCTTTGCATGCACGGATTGACAAAAAGGCATGTTTTATAAGGTTCTGCAAAGCTCTCTACCCTTTTTTCTAAAGTTTCAAGGAAATGTTTCCGATAACTTTACTGAATTAAGTTGCAAAATACAAATGTTTCCCCGGATGAAGGAGAAAGGGAATGTCTCTCAGCACCAACCTTGTAAGCGGCCTTTCGAGTGGTTTTGACTGGCGGTCCATGATCGATAAGTTGATGGCGATCGAACATAAGCGGGTAGATATCGTTGAAAACAGAAAGAGCGAGTATGAATCAAAACTCTCCGCCTTCCAATCTGTCAATACCATGCTCTTGTCCCTGAAAACACAGTCGGTGACGCTGGCGAAGAAAGATTCTTTTAATGTATACACCACATCTTTGACCACCACTTCTTCCAGTTATACGGCATCGGATTTCATGACCGTCACCACAAGCGCCGATGCTGCTCCCGGGTCTCATACTATTGAGATGACCACAAGTTCGAGCATTGCCCAGGCCCGCAAGATCTCATCCAGGAGTTTTTCAAGCTACAATGAGGCGCTGAGTTTGGCCGGAGAGTTTATTATCAACGGCAGGGCGGTCAGCGTGGATGACACAGACGACCTGGCGGGCATACGCGACAAGATAAACAACGTAAACTCCGGCTCAAACGCTACAGGTGTGACGGCCTCGATATTGGCAGTTTCTGACACCGACTATCGTCTGATACTCACGAGCGACAATACGGGAGAAGATGCTTTCAATATTTTTGACGCAAGCGCTGATACAGTCAACATCCTGCAGAACACTTCCACCGGGTTGGGATTTCTTGACAGTACCGCACCCACGATAAAAAATCCCACCAGCGACGGCGCGGAGTCCGGGAGGTTTTCGAGCAGTGAAGTGGCAATCGGATCGCTCCTCGGGCTGACCGGCGCACAGACTGGCACAGGAATAACCATTGGCGGAAGCACTGTCGACATTAATCTTGCCACCCAGTCCCTTACAACAATTGCAGGCAATATCGATGCACTGGCAGGCGTCTCCGCTTCTGTAAAGAATGTTACCGAAGATGGAACAACGAGCTACTACATCGATATCAGCGGGACGACCACTTTTGGCGACAAAAACAACGTACTTCAGACCCTGGGGATTCTTGTGGGGGGTCAGGGTGATGTGGCCGAGGTGCATACCAGCGATACGGCCAATATCAAAACCACGGCAGCCGGCGGCGGGGCGATAACCAGCACTACTAAATGGAATGAAATAGATACCGGCGGAGATGCCAATAATGTAATAAATAATGATACCATCAGCATATCAGGCACAAAGCATGACGGAACATCTGTATCCGGCACATATACTATCGCAGATAAGGCTGCTGATACCATACAGGGCCTGCTTGACAAAATAGAAACGGTTTTTGGTCTTAATGCCGGAAGCGCTACTGTAAATGCTGACGGCAAGATAGTAGTTACGGACAGCACAGCAGGTGACAGCGAGTTGAGCATATCTCTGACTTCCAACAACGAAGGCGGCGGCACTCTTGATCTTGGAACCATCACCGCTTCCATTGAAGGCTATACCATGCAGACGGCCGAGGGCAAGGATGCGAACATCAAAATAGACGGCACAACCATAACCAGTTCCACCAATGTTATTACAGATGTCATTTCCGGGGTCACCATAAATTTGAAAAAGATAGAATCCGGAGAGCAGGTTGATCTGAATATTTCACGGGACATTGACAGCATAAAATCATCTGTCCAGAGCTTTATAGACGGGTATAACGAGATATTGGAATACATAAATGATCAGTTTGCATGGAACGAGGATACCCAGTCCGCTGGCCTTCTCAGCGGTGACGGAACGCTCTCTTCCATTAAGTCAGGCCTTCAGAATATCGTGATCAGCACGATCAAAAATCTTCCTGCAGATATGAACGCGCTTTCACTGATCGGAATCAACTCCGATAGCAATGGAATACTGTCTATTAATGACGATGTCTTTACCAATGCCCTGGTGGACGATTTCAATGGTGTGAGAAGAATCTTCGTTGCCGAAGGGACCACTACTGACGGTGATATTAAATATATATCTCATACCAGAGAGACCGTGGCCGGCGACTATGCAGTCAATATTACTACGGCGGCGGAGAAGGCAAATGTCACGGGAACAAAAGATTTAAGCAGCGGGATTGCGAGTGATGAGACTATAGTAATAACACAGGGCGACAGCACAGCCACCATTGTTCTTGACGACACGGGCAACGGAAAGTCTATCGACGATATCGTCAACGCCATCAATTCAGAGCTGGATACGGTATATACCGAGCTGTGGACAGGGACAAAGGCAAATAAAGATCTGGATGCAAATGTTATTGCTTCTGGTACGTTATGGAAAGATATCGACACAACCGGGGCTCCGGGCAATGATATTATTGACGGAGACACCATTTCATTTGAGGGAAAGACGAGAAGCGGAACATCGGTATCAGGCACATACACCATCAGTGACAAAACCACGGATACCGTCCAGGGGTTGTTGTCGGCCATAGAAGATGCCTATGGTAACAATGTCTCGGCAAACATCAATGCGGACGGCAAACTGATCGTTACCGATAATACGGCAGGGGCCAGCCAGCTTGAAATCTCTCTTGATTGTAGTGATGCCCATAGTCTTACTTTCGGTACGATGGAGGTGACCACCGAAGGCCGTTATGCCATGGCCGTTACCGCCTCAAAAGACGCAAGTAATCAGCTTGTGCTGGAGAGCGATGATTATGGAAGCAACATAAGTTTCACTATAGATGTAAGCGGCGCCGAACTTGGTTTGACAGATGGCGCACACAGTGGCATTGACGTGGCCGGCACCATCAACGGCGAAGCAGCCACCGGCTCTGGGCGAACATTGACCGGAGACGCGCCGGCAGCAGGTGAAACAACAAGCGTGGAGGGTTTGTCTGTTTCGGTATCGCTCACTGCCGCTCAACTGGCCTCTCAGGGGGAGGTCCAGGGCAATGTCAAAGTAACTATGGGCGTTGCCGAGCTGTTTGACAGGGAATTATACGGCATTACCGATCCGATAGACGGTTACGTAAGCTTCAAGCAGGATTCCCTTCAGAACAGCATCGACAGTTTTGAAACCCAGATCGAAAACATGGAGGCGTTTCTCGACCGCAAGACGGAATCATTGATCAACCGCTTTGTGGCTATGGAACTCTCGTTAAGCAAAATTCAGAATCAGAGCGACTGGCTTACCGGACAGATCAACGCCTCTTACAGCGGATGGGGCTGGTAGGGGATTAGAAGGTGAAATGATAAAAAGGTTAGTAAAGAACTCGAAAACAAACATCTAACCTTAACTCGTTCCCATGCTCCTGCGTGGGGATGCATAAAGCGAATTTAAATCAACAAGGAGGATACGCTCTCATGTACGGAAATGGAAATGGTATTAATGCTTACAGGCAGACGAATGTAATAACTGCGGACCCCGGAAGGCTGGTGCTGATGTGCTACGAGGGTGCAATCGGCAGTCTGAAAACCGCGAAGGAAAAGTACATTTCCAGAGAGTATGAGGCAAAAGCGGAAGCTCTTCAAAAGGCGCAGACCATTATATGCGAATTGATGCAGGCGCTCGATTTCGAGAAGGGGGGGGAAGTGGCCGGGAACCTGGAGAGACTTTACAATTATATGCTTCGCCGTATAACCGTGGGAGATCTAAAAGGAGAGGTAAACGCCTTCGATGAGGTAATTCTGATGTTGGAGGAACTTGAATCGGCATGGAAGGAAATATCTCACGCTCCTGAAAAACCTGGTTTTATCCATGATGCCGGCCGGGGAAAACCAGCCGCTTCAAGAGCAGCCGGGGCATATTAAAATGAACGTCGAACAGACATGTGAACTTTCAAGCCTTTTGGAGGGAAAGCTGGACGCTTTCAAGTCCTTTTTGTCAGCCACCGCGCTGTTGAAGGACGTCGCCGATCTTCAGGAGATGGAAAAGATCGAACCACTTGTGACAGAGCGCGAAAGCTGCATAAAGGTCATCGAAGAAATTGACAGCCGGATAAACAGGATCAGAAATTCCATATCTGCCTTGCCGGGTGAAGAGGCGGGAAGAATAAGGACACTCATAAAAGCCATCGATGATGCCGCCGCGGAGGCAGCGTGCCTGAATAAAGAATTTGAAGCGATGTTCATATCACACCATAATAATTTAAGAGACAGGCTGTCAAAGTCCCGTCACAGCCGGGACGGCATAAAGAACTATGTGATCAGGGCCCATGGGGGGACTCAGCCCAGATTTCTGGATGTTACATCGTAACTTGTAACCCAAGTGGATATGCTGAAGACTGCTAGTATGCCCCACCTTCAGCCTTCAGTCTAAACAGCTTCAGACCTGTAGAGAGGAGGTGTTGAGGAATGGACATTACCATAGATAAAATTGGTGCGGAGCCTTTGGAGATACCGGAAAGTCCGGCGAAGAAACCCGCTGCTGTTGAGGTAAATCCGCGCGCGGAAGAAGACCGTGGGAAGACATCCGAGTCCGGGATAAGAGAACCTGTCAGCAATCAACAGGCAAGAGAGCTAACAGAAAAACTTCAGAGATACATAGACAGGATGAATATAAACATTGCCTTCTCCACATATGGGGAAAAGGATAAAAATATTGCAATTATCGTGTCTGAAAAAGAAACGGGCAAGTTAATCCGTGAAATTCCGCCTGAAGAGCTGCAGAGATTGCATGTAAAAATGGAGGAAATTGCAGGCATGATTTTTAGTGGAATGGCTTAAAGGGCAGGGTGTTAGAAGGTTAGAAAGAAGATTGGAAGATTTGTTTTCCGGTTTTGTAACCATTCACGGGTTCAATGGTTCATCCTTGTCCCCGGACTGCATTTGGGATGCGTATTTACGAGAAAAGCGTCAGCTTCG
>JAGGSD010000221.1 GCA_021159265.1 Syntrophobacterales bacterium
GTCCAAGGTATTTTTTTCAGTCAACGACATTGATTATTTATTACAAAGAATCAACAAAACGTTTTAACGCCCTGTTGAATGACACTACGTTTTCCCACATGACAAAATGTCCGGAATCTTTAATCAATGCCAGCTTTGCACCCGCGATATGATCCTTCATGAATTCTGAAAGAGTGGGCGGTGTCATCTTATCGTCATCCCCGCATATCAACAGCGCCGGCACATCGATGCCGGCAATCTCTTCAGTAATATCGAGTCTGTCGCAGGAGAGAAAATCACCATAAATTACATCCGGACTTGCTTTCGAAGTATTCTCCGTTAAAGAGGGAAGGAACTTTTCCCGGTTTTTTTTCGTAACTGAAAGTTTGGCAATGAGAGCGAGGGTCGAGTCAGGATCGTTTCGTATGCCGTCAAGGATCACAGCGTTGACAGGCATTTTAACGCCACCACCCACAGGCACTATTCCTGACAGCAGAGCGCCATATCTGACAGCGAAAGTCAGGCTTATGGCAGCACCGAGGGAATGACCGACAAGAACAGGTCTTTGTAATCCAAGTCCTTCAATGATCTTCTTTACCCATTCCACATAGAGCCCTACTTCCTGCTCTCCATTTCCTTCAGACTGCCCGTGCCCCGGGAGATCCAGCGCCGCGATATTATAATCCCCCCCTAATCCTTCGTACTGGTTTTTCCAAAGTGTATGATCGCATCCCGAACCGTGAACAAAAACCAGGCTCTTTCTGTCTTCAGAAAAGCCCTCATCATTTACCCTGCAGGCAATCTTCAGCCCGTCTATTTCCTGAAACGTAATCATGAGATTCTCCTAACCCGGACAAGCCGGAACCAAAAAGTTTTAGATCGTAGGTTGGATTGAGAACAACGAAACCCAACCCGCAATTTTTTTGCCACGGACACACACAGACCGGCACAGATTTTTCCCACAAGAATATCCAGAATATAATAAGTCCGTGTGGGTCTGTGGCTGATTTATTAACGACACAACGGACAAAGAGTTTAAAATCAAATTCTTTTGCCGTTCGACGGTTCGACTGAGCTCACGCCGAAGTCTCACGCCGAAGCCAATTTTGCACGAACTTTACAATTAAGGAACTAAGGTGACAAAATCAAGTAAGAAATTCTTTTACCACGAAGATAAAAAAGCATCCGCATCCGATACCAAGACTTTCATTTTTCCCATTCAATATTCGATGTTGGACGTTCGATGTTCGATGTTCATTTTCGATCCCCGACAGCCTATCCATCCGAGCAGTTCCTATTTTCTTTTTTCCAGTTCCTCCGCCCTGAGTTGCTTGCGAAGGATTTTTCCCACATTTGATTTTGGAAGTTCCTTGCGGAATTCGATTTCCGTGGGCAATTTGTACTTTGCCAGTCTGGACTTGCAGAACTCTATCAATTCCTGTTCCGTTGCTGTTTTACCCTCTTTAAGGACGACAAAGACTTTGATATTTTCACCTCTTTTAGGATCGGGGATTCCGATTGCGCAGGCTTCCTGTACCTTGGGATTTTCATAAAAGGCCTCGTCGATATCCCGGGGATAGATATTAAATCCGCCGGATATAATCATATCCTTCTTGCGGTCCACGATACGGAAATATCCGTCCTCGTCCATCGTGGCGATGTCTCCCGTATAACACCAGCCGTCTCGGATTGTATTCGCCGTTTCGTCCGGCATGTTCAAGTAACCCTTCATAACCTGCGGGCCTTTAATGATAAGCTCACCCGGCTCTCCGACAGGCATGTCTTTTGTCCCCTCTTCAAGATCGACGATGCGGCACTCCGTATCAGAGATGGGAACGCCTATACTGCCAACCTTGCGGGCGCCTCCCGCAAAGGGATTGATATGGGTAACAGGAGTGGTTTCGGTCAGGCCGAAACCCTCTACAATTACAGCTCCCGTGGTTCCTTCAAAATCACGAATCACTTCTACCGGCAGAGGAGCGCTTCCTGAAAAACATCCCTTCAGACAGGTCATGTCGGTCTTTTTCACATCGGGATGATTCAGCATGCCGATATACATGGTTGGAACCAGGGGGGCAAAGGTGGGCCTGAATTTACGTATTGCTTCCAGCAGCGGCCCCGGCTGGGGTTTGGGAACCAGCACATCACTCCATCCCATATAAATGGAAAAATTCATTGCCGTAGAAAGACCGAAGACATGGAAGAAGGGAAGCGCTCCCAGCATTATTTCTTCACCCTTGTTAAACGTGGGAAACCACGCCGCTATATGCTGCACCTGCTTGCTTAAATTGCTATGTGTAAGCATAACCCCCTTGGAAACTCCTGTCGTTCCGCCGGTATACTGATACATGGCTACATCTTCAAAGCCGACATCGACAGAAGGCGGGTTGGGAGGATACTTCGCGATGCAATCCTTCCATTTGTAAACATCGGGCGCCGGCTTGACGGAGGCGGCCAGTTTTTGCTTTTTGGCCACGATGGGGAAGAGGAGATTTTTCGGAAACGGGAGATAGTCACCTATGGAAGTATAAATGATTTGTTTGATCTTTGTCCTTGGCCTGAGATCGATCATGCGGTTGCCGAGGAGATCGAGTGTAACGAGTGCCTTTGAACTGGAGTCATTGAACTGATGCTCCAGCTCTGGATCGGTGTAGAGGGGATTGTTCATCACGGTAACAGCGCCCAGTTTCATAATCGCATAATATGCCACAACGCATGGTATTAAATTAGGGAGAAGAATGGCAACGGAATCTCCCTTTTTGATTCCGAAATCGGCAAGGCAGGTTGCAAAACGATCCACCATTTCTTTGAGTTCTTTGAATTTCACAGCATAACCCTGGAATATAAGGGCGTCATTGTCGGGAAATTCGTTTGCTGTTACGGTTAAGATGTCAGGCAGGCATATTTCTTTGTACTTAACGAACTCTGGGACACCTTTCTCGTAAGACTTCAGCCATGGTTTATCCAGATATGTTACTGTTCCAGCCATGTTAACCTCCTTTTCTCCATCCGTTTTAAATTAAGGACATCGGGTCAAAACTGACCCACCATTACATCTTTTTTACCACAAAGATAAAGAAAAAATGCTTTGTGTTTTGTAGTGATTAGTAATAAAATCGCTTAAGCCGATGACACTGAGTATATTATAATAATAGTTTTTTTCCCAAAATACCATAAAAAAAGCCCCCGATACGAATATCAGGGGCTTTTTGCCGCTCATATTTCCTGTTTTACTCAGGAGATTCTCTCTTTACGCCTGCGCCTCCTCACCCGGGGTTTCTTCAGGCTTTTCGGTTTCTTCCATGCCCATGGCATTCCAGACGATCTCGGCTATATCGAGAGCCGTCATCATCTCTTCCTTTTCTCTGTCCTTGATGCCGTCTTCCATCATGGTCAGACAGAAGGGACAGCCGACCGCTATCGTATCCGCCTTTATTTCTATGGCCTGGTCCGTTCTCATATCGTTGATTCTTTCACCTATATCTTCTTCCATCCACATTCTTGCGCCACCTGCGCCGCAGCAGAAACTCTTCTCGTGGTTACTTGCCATTTCGGACAATTTCATCCCGGGAACGGCGGCGAGTATCTCTCTCGGCTGCTTGTAAATATTGTTGTATCTGCCGAGGAAGCAGGAATCATGATATGTAAACAATCCTTCAACAGGTTTTTTCAGTTTGATTTTCCCCTGGGCGATCAGATCCGCCAGGATTTCCGTATGGTGATATACCTCATAGTTGCCGCCGAAATGGGGGTAATCCTTTTTCAGGGTGTTATACCCGTGAGGACAGGTGCAGATGATCTTCTTTACTCCATATTTATTCATAACGTCTATGTTCATCTGCATCAGGGTCTGTGAAAGATATTCATTCCCGCCTCTCATAGCGGAGTCGCCGCAGCAGCCCTCTTCCTCGCCCAAGATACCGAAACTTACGCCGGCCTCCTTCAGGATTTTGGCAAATGCGACGGCAACCTTTTTGCCCCTGTCGTCAAATGACCCCGAACACCCAACATAGTAGAGATACTCGACATCGGGATCTTCGGCAAGGGTTTTAACGCCCAGCTCCGGAGCCCAATCGGATCTCAGATGAGCGCCAATTCCCCAGGGGTTGGAGTTGTTTTCCATGTTTCTGTAAGTCAACTGCAGTTCAGGAGAGAAATCCGCCTCCATCAATACCTTGTACTGTCTCATGCCGACGATCATCGGGACATGCTCATTGAATACCGGGCAGACCTCCATACAGGCCATACAGTTTGTGCACGCCCACAGTTCGTCGAGGGCTATGACTTCACCCACCATCACTTTTTCCGGTTCCGGTATGACAGGCTCTTCCCCCTCATTGGCAGCGCTCTTCGCAGCGATCACGACAGGCGCCCTTTCCAGCCAATATTCCTTGATATCCTGATGCAGCTTCTTCGGAGAAAGGGGCTTTCCCGACAGATAAGCGGGACACACATCCTGACACCTTCCGCACTTCAGGCACGCATCGGAATTAAAAATCTGCTTCCACGTGAAATCCTCAAGCTGCCCGACGCCAAACGACTCGGCATTTTCAAAGTCGGCGATCGGCTCAAGGTATCCCGCCGGCTTCAGTGATCTCATATACTGGTTTGCCGGCGCGAGAACCATGTGTATCAGTTTTGAATAGGGAATATACGCGATAAAGCCAAAGGCTATAAACGCGTGTATCCACCAGGTCCACTTGTGAATAATCTCCGTTGTATTGTAGCTGACACCGACCAGGGTCTTTGAAAGAGCGTATCCCACAAACGACCACGCACCCCAGGTGTATCCGTCCTCATTGACATTCACATGCAGTCTCAACGCCTCAAGCAGAAACCCTGTTATAATAATGCCGCCTATTAGTAACAGAATAATGGCGTCATCCGCCAGGGTATCGGGTTTCCCTCTGTATTCCAGCCTTTCCGGTTTCTGGATATATCTCCTCCAGACCGCCAGCACAACGCCGGCAAGAACCGCCAGGCCGAATACCTCCAGAGTAAATGAGAACCAGAGATAAAACGTGCCCGGGAAAAAGGGGACAAGAAAGGGTAAATGAAAGTGTGTCGCATCAAAGGCCGCGCCCCATATAAGGACAAAGAACCCAAAGAATATAAGACCGTGCATAATCCCGGGATATGCTTCTTTGAATGTTTTGATCTGCAGAACACTATTGAGAAGAAGAGATTTGATCCGTTCCCACGGCCTGTCGGCCCGGTTTTCCGGCAGACCGATTGCTCTCCACATCTTCCATCGTCTGTAAAAACCATACACGGAAATCGCTATGGCGATCCCCGCAAATATATAAAGAATAATCTCTGACGGGAAGGGTGCATTCCAGAATACCTCTCTTCCCTCATGTCCTACGGTGTATACCTCCGCTCCGTGTGCCATAATGCCTCCATTCTTTCGTAACTGCTCAGGTTATTAGCCTGAAGGCTGTAGACTGAAGGATACTGATGTTCTGCTAATGGCAAAAGCCGTATTTGGGGACAGTCTACTTGAATGACTATGTTTATTATAGGGTTTTGTGAGTTTTTTACCTAACCCGGACAAGCCGGAAAAGCTCGAGGCTGAAAGCCTGCAGCCGTTCAC
>JAGGSD010000107.1 GCA_021159265.1 Syntrophobacterales bacterium
ACGCAAATAACAGCAAAAGAAAATCGTAGCGTCTTTGCGTGAAACAAAGACCGGTTTTGCTGAATACCATGGCATGGAAGGTTATAGTCAACAAGCTGACACACAGTCAAATTCTGAACGGCGATCAGATAATTTCTCTAACCGGTATATTTCTCTCCGCGAGATATGCCTTTATCCGGCTTACAGTATAGCGTCCATAATGGACCATTGAAGCAATCAGCGCCGCATCCGCACCGGCCTCGACAAATACATCCCTGATATGTTCACAATTGCCGGCCCCACCCGATGCGATTACCGGTATGGAAACGGCGTTTGTTATCAGCGATGTCAGGGTAAGTTCATATCCCTCATTAGTGCCGTCCGCATCAATGGAATTGAGACATATTTCACCGGCCCCCAGGTCCTGGGCCTTTTTTGCCCAGTCCAACGCATCCATATCCATCGGTGTCCTGCCGCCATTTATCCAGACTTCATATCCGGAAGGTATGTTACCGGTTTTTTCTACCCTTTTTGCATCCATTCCCAGAACAATACACTGATTTCCGAAAATCTTTGCGCCTTCTGAAATAAGTCCGGGGTTCAGGACGGCCGCAGTATTTACACTAATCTTTTCAGCGCCGGCATTCAGAACCTTGTACATGTCATCCAGCGTTCGTATGCCGCCCCCCACGGAAAAAGGGATGAATATGTTTTTCGCAACATTTTCGACTACATCTATAATTATATCCCGCTTATCAGACGATGCAGTAATATCATAAAAGACAAGCTCATCCACACCCTGCTCGTAATATTCCCCGGCCATTGTGACGGGATCGCCGATATCGATATTTCCTTTAAACCCGACACCCTTGGTGGTCTTTCCTTCTCTTACATCCAGGCAGATGATAATCCTTTTGCTTAACATACCTACAATTCACCGTTCCATTCACTGAAATTTTTCAATATCCGCAGACCGTTCCTTCCACTCTTTTCCAGGTGAAACTGTGTGGCGATAACGTTCCCCCTGCCGATAACAGAAGCGAATGTGATTCCATAATGCGTCGTTGCTATAATGTTTTCATGGTTTCCGGGTTCAGGGTAATAGGAATGTACAAAGTAAAACTGCGCCTCTGGATTAATGTCTTTGAATAAGGGGTGATTACGCTCGATGGATATATCATTCCACCCCATGTGGGGAATTTTAATACCGACATCAGGGAACTTCCTGGCAACACCGGGTATTATTCCCAGGCATGTGGCATTATTTTCCTCACTTTTATCCAGTATAATCTGCGCACCCATGCATATTCCGAGAAAGGGGATCTTTTGAGCTATGACATTATGGATTGCCTTGTCAAGACCCTGCGATTTAATAACCTCCATGGCCTTCCCCGCGGCTCCCACGCCGGGAAATATTACCCTCTCGGAAGACATAATTATCCTGGGATCGCTCGTAATAACACACGGCACACCGAGGTGTTTTAAAGCTCTCCCGACAGATGTCAGGTTTCCGGCCTTGTAGTCAATAATTGAAATCATTTTCCGTTATATTAATTTTCTTTCAAAAATTTCATTATCCGGGACGAAATTACATCAGCGCTTTCTCCGAGGAGAAACTCTACGGAAAGTCCTTCCAGGTAATTGTCGTCCCAGGGGAGATCACATTCATTAATAAGATCTCTGATGTTATTGAATTTGTCTCCAAGAACCGCCTTCTTTTCTGAGACACTGAGATCCTCTTTGAATCTGACATGAACCAGCAAAATGTTCTTTATTGAATGATCCTCACCCAGAAGAGGCACAATAACTATAGGAGCTTTATCGAATTTTCCCAGTCCCGCGTATATTTCTCCCGTGCTTACAATAGATTTCTTTGTCCCTTTAAGAAGGGCATGTTTTCCTACCCTTGACTTCATCTGAAGAGCGATACCGCCTCTTTTCTCTATTGATATTGTTGATGCATCCCGGGGCTTCCCCTCATCATCAAGGTTTTCAATATTGTATAATGTATAACCTTTCGTGCCGGATATAACCCCTTGAAGCCTCCCGGCAGTAAAACCTTCTTTACTCGTTAAATTCTCCAGCGAGAACCCAAGCTTGCTTAACAAGTCAAAGAGGATGCCGCGAGGTATCTCCCCCTTCCTGCTTGTTCCGACAGTAACAGTCTTTGCCTGGTGTCTTATGGCATCAATAGGTCTTGAGAGTTCATCAATAGCCCTGCCGAGACAGACATCCAGCATATCCAGGGGAGATGAAGATGTTCTCTTTTCCTTAAATTCTTCCCAGAAATCTTCCAGAGGCAATTTGCCGGCAACATATTTCAGGAGGAGTGTAATGTCTGACGTTGCATCATTACTCATGGATGAGAAAAACCCCCTATTTCTCCGGGAGCGAAAGGCTGATGAAAATTCTTCCACAAGTTTGTGGAGCCCGGCATCGGCCATCCTTTCAAAGATCAGGTCATCCTTTTTTTCCAGCTCGCTCATCTTCCGGGATAATTTGTTTCTGAAGCTACGAAAAAAATCACCATCTTCGTTAATGCTGCAGGCGGCATAATAACCCCATATATGTCCTGCTAGGGTATTTAAGACCACTGATGCGGGATAGGTCGATCCCGGCACAGGGATTACCGAATCCGCGATATCATCAAACCTTGTTTCACCTTCGTCTGCGATAACCACTACTCCCGCGGAATGGGCTTTAAAGATAGCCGCATCCTTTACAATATCCTCAACAACGGGTCCCGGATTACCGGCTGCACAAACAATAATCAGCGGTTCGGCAGACAGATCGATATGTTTTTTGTTTTCTACAGTATCCGAGGATATGGTTTTGTAGCACAACTCACTCAGTTTTATCCTGATTTCATCCGCCGCAACTTTATTCGGTCCACTGCCCACAACCGCCCAGTATTTTTTTTTCTTAACAATATCCCATGCGGAGTTCCTTATTTTTTCCTTTATCGCTATCACACTGTTCATCTTGTCAGGAACATCTTCAAGATTTAAAAGCTCCGGCGCTATGAGATCATCTGACATGGCGCCAAGCATCTGTGCGAAACAGAGCGCCAGAACATAACCCGCGACAATCTGAGAATAAAATGCCTTTGTCGACGCCACAGACATTTCGATATCCCTTCCATCGCTTGTATAGAAAACTCCATCTGCAACGTGGGTGATATCGGACTGTCTTCTATTAACAATTGCGATCAGATGAGCGCCGCGCTCTTTGGCCATCGCTACGGCCCTGTTGGTATCGGCTGTAGTCCCCGATTGCGTGACAGCAACGACAAGGACATGGCTCATATTCTCCTCAAGAAAAAAACCGCTTAACTCGGAGGAACTCTTCGCCTGGATATTTATTTCAGCACCCTTTAAATATCGTGAAAAGGCTTCCGCAATCGCGGCGCCTGCCACCGCGGCAGTACCCTGTCCGGTAACGAATATATTCCTGATAGCGCCACTTCCCAGGGCATTTTTTATTCTCCCGGGAATAATATCGTTCCCCAGATTAAATAAAACACGCGGGGCGCTATCATCTTCATTACGGGAAATAAGATATTTTCCTCTCAGAGTCTTTTCCGCAGAGAAAGGAGCCTCCATAATTTCCTTAAAAAGGAAATGCGGATAGTTTCGTCGATCAATATCACGCGTGGTAATTTCCGCCCTCTGAACTTTTTCCTCCGTAATATCCAGAGGATGCCCGTCGTAATAAAAGGCATCGATTCCCTCTAAAGTATTCTCCGGATCTTCACTCAATATGAAAATCTGCCCTTTTGTCCGGGGATTTCCTTCAATCCTTTCATTTTCACCATTCATTTTGATAAAATAGGGCGTCTGCTCCACAAGACCGTATACCTCCGAAGCAAACATATACTGCTCGTTACCCAGGCCGATGTATAAGGATTGACCGCTTCCCCTGAGCGCAAGGAACACCTTCCCCGGTTCCAGATTGCTCTCCATGGCAATAGCATGTGAACCTTCAAAATCATTCAGGGCCAGGCGAAACGATTCTCGCAGGTCATGACCTTCGTATAGATATTTTTCGATCTGGAGAGGGATAATCTTTGTATCCGTGGTTACTCTTTGATCTATAATATCAGATCCATCTGTCTCAAGAGATAATCTGAGAGTTTTATAATTATCTATATCCCCGTTAAGCGCAGCATTTACCGACCAGTCGCCTTTTCCGTAATACGGGTATTCCTTGAGGGATAAAGGCAGTTCCCGCGACGTATCGATGCCTGTATCGGATGTAAAATTATTTACAGGATGACAATTTTCCTCGGTAATAGAACCTACGGAAGCCCATCGGGTATGTGCCAAATACATCTGAGACTCTACATCCTCATTTATTACAGTTTGAAACACCTGATCCGATCTGATCCTGTTTCTCAGATATCCGGTGTTTTCACCCAGTTTCCCGGTAACGGATGCTCTCTTGTATGTAAATGCCACGGATACGAATCCATTTTCGGAAGTTTTATCAGATAAGTGGATAGAATCATTCAAAAGGTCACCCGGATTAAGTCTATTTTTGAAATCAGCATACAGACCTTTTTCCTTAAGGCATTCTATTACCTTATCTAAGACCATTCGATCTTTCAATGTAAGCGTAACTTGTACTCCCGCTGAATCCCTTCCTCTTACTTCCAGCCTGTCAATCGAGTTTAACAACAGATTCAGATTTCTGTACTTCTTAAAACCTGCGTGGGATATTTCAGATCTTTCCCCGCATCCCGATAAATAAATAATCCTCTCTATGTTAGAGAGAATATCACAGTCCAGAGCCCATGAGGAATCTTTCAGCCTTATTAACGAGTTGTTGATCTGCTCCATTACTTCAGTAGAAAAGTTGCCGGCGTTTTTTTCTATCAATTCTTCTTCCTTAAGAAGAAAGGAACTGATACTTTTTGACAGAGAAGCAAGTTCTTCCGCCGCTCCGGCCTGAAAAAAAATATTCTCAGAAAACGAATCCTGTTTTAAATCAAGGATATATTTTTCCATATCCGCAAGCGCTTCTCCACCCGCGAGATACTCATTTGGAGAGACGTGACCGGCCAGCAATTTCTCCATATCGCTCGCTTTAATCTTTTCAAAGCGGCGGTAAAGGCCTTTTATAATGTCATCATTTTTTTCGGGTATTTCCCGCTTAATTGTAAGGATACCCGCCAACCCGCAGAAAAGGGTTTCAGGAACAAAGGGGAAAAGGATAATGGACTTCGGGGGCAAATATCGCGGATTCCTGCCTGTAAATACTCTCCACTCACTCAGAATATTCCAGATTTTATGGGAAAAACTTATGATTTTCTTGAATTTGATAATCATTTTTCAACGCGAAAACTATTGCAGTGATTTTAGTAACTTCTCAGGTTCAAAGGCACAGAGGAGGTAGGGGCGACTTCAGTCGCCCAGCAGTCTTGGGTGAACTCAGCCGAACCGTGAAGGGAGGTTAAAACCTCCCCTACCCATACAGAGATCTTTGCATAACGTCCCCTTTCGCCCAATTTCTGCGTCAGGCTCAAATTTTAATCCTCGAAATATCCAATATATTC
>JAGGSD010000191.1 GCA_021159265.1 Syntrophobacterales bacterium
TAAAATCTTCGCCTTCCTTGAACTTGAACAAAATTGAACATTCTGCAAAGGTCTCAATTTATCCCAGAATCAAGACCCCACTTCTTCGGCATAAAGATCGTATTCATCGGCTGACGTGATCCTGCAGTTTATAATATCTCCCGGAGTCTTTTCCCGGGCATTTACGTAGGTGACCCCGTCGATATCAGGAGACTGTCTTTGTAACCTGCCGACATGCGTATAACCGGGGATGTCGGATTTCTCTTCTATTATTATTTCGTGAACGGAACCTGTCAGAGATTGATTGATCTCATAAGAGATAATCGACTGTTCCTCCATGATGATATTCCTTCTCCCTTCTTTTTCCTCTTCAGAGACCTGGAATGGAAGCTCTGCCGCTTTTGTTTCCTCTTCCTGTGAATATTTGAATACTCCCAAATGGTCAAACCGTGTTTCTTTAACAAATTCGAGCAGACTGTTGAATTTTTCAGGAGTCTCTCCCGGAAATCCTACGATGAGCGATGTCCTTAAGGCCACACCGGGGATAATTTCCCTTGCCTTTCGTATGATATCTTTAATCGATTGGCTGTTCCCCTTTCTATTCATCGATTTCAGTATATCGTCATCGATATGCTGTACCGGGATATCTATATACTTGCAGATCTTTTTTTCTTCCACAATAGTTTCAAGAATTTCGCTGGTTATATTAACGGGATACGTGTAAAGTAACCTGATCCATCTGATCCCGTCTATGGATGCAAGTCCTTTCATCAAAGTGGCAAGCGTTGACTTCCTTTTTAAATCCCTTCCATAGGCCGTTGTTTCCTGGGCAGTAAGAATAATCTCCTTTACTCCCGCATTCGCGAGAATCTCTGTTTCTTTCAGTATGTCGCCAACTTCCCTGCTCCTGAATCTGCCACGTACCAGTGGTATCACACAGTAGGAACAGTGATTGGAACATCCCTCGGCGATTTTTAGATAAGCGCTGTAAAAAGGTGTCGATATGAGACGGGGATGGGAAGCGTTCATGAGAAAATCGGGTTGTCCGATGAAAGACCGGTGTGTTTCAGAACCTTTTCCGTCTAGCTTGCGGATAAGGCCGGCAATATTTGGTATTTCACCCGTTCCGAGAAAAAGGTCAACCTCCGGGATTTCTTTTTCCAGAATGGCGCCATATCTCTGGGGCAGACAACCCGATATGATCAGATATCTGCATTTCCCCTCTTTTTTCATTCGGGCCATTCGAAAGATTTCATCGATGGATTCTTCTTTGGCAGGTAGAACAAAGGCACAGGTATTGATGAGGATGATATCTGCTTCTTCCGGGCGGGGGGTAATTTGAAAGCCGTCCTTGAAAAGAATGGCGGCCATTACTTCCGAATCAATGAGATTTTTAGGGCATCCAAGACTTACAATGTGAATTTTCTTTTTTTCCAATTTACTCCGATAATTTTCTTGCCAGTACCTTCCTCGGCTTTACACCATCGGAAGGTCCAACCACTCCTTCCGCTTCCATCCTGTCAATGATACGGGCAGCCCTGTTATAGCCTATTTTCAGATATCGCTGAACCAGAGAAATCGAAGCCTGTCCCAGGTCGCAAACCAGTTCCACGGCAGCATCATACTTTTCATCATATTCTTCCGATTTTATCCCTTCCTTCGATTCGGGAGTGTATTCCGAGATGGATTCATCATACATGGGAACCCCCTGTTTTTTTATAAACTCCACGATTCCATCTATTTCACTGTCCGAGACATAAGGGCCATGTATGCGTGAAATTTTAGACGTTCCCGGTGGTATAAAAAGCATATCTCCCGCCCCGAGAAGTTTCTCCGCTCCAAGCTGGTCGAGGATTGTTCGGGAATCCACCTTCGACGACACCTGAAAGGAAATCCGGGTGGCAAAGTTCGCCTTAATAACCCCGGTAATAACATCAACAGACGGTCTCTGGGTGGCCAGGATAAGATGGATCCCCGCGGCCCTTGCCATTTGCGCGAGACGTGCCAGGGATTCTTCTACATTTCTTTGCGCCACCATCATCAAATCCGCCAGTTCGTCTATGACAACAACGATATAGGGAAGCGTTGAAGGAGTTTCCTGCGCTTCCTGCCCTTTCACGGATAACTGATCAGGACTGCCGGCAGCCGTGCTTTTATCTTCCCCTGCTTTCTCTTTCATCAACGGGGGTAGTTTGTTCATTGTGCCCAATCCTTTTTCTATCAGCTTATTGTAACGTTCGATACCCTTGACCCCCGCCTCAGCGATGAGCTTATATCGTCTTTCCATTTCTTCTACCAGCCACCTGAGTACCTGAGAGGCTTTTTTCGGATTTACTACGACCGGGTGGAGGAGATGGGGTATCCCTTCGTAGGCGGACAATTCAAGTCTTTTTGGATCGATCATGAGAAATTTGACCTCATCCGGCGCTGCCTTGAGAAGGATACTGCAAATCATTGCATTAAGGGAGACGCTTTTACCAGAACCGGTGGTGCCAGCAATTAACAAATGTGGCATTCTAACCAGATCCGTTATGACAGGAGTCCCCACAATATCCACGCCTAATGCGATGGGAAGTCTGTACCTCGATTTCATAAATGCATCATTATCAAGAACATCTTTCAGGTGTACCGGTTCTCTTTCATGATTCGGTATTTCGATGCCGATTACCGATTTTCCGGGGATGGGAGCAACGATTCTTATGCTCTGTGCCTTCAAGGCCAGTGCAAGATCGTCGGAAAGGTTCGTTATTTTATTGATTTTTACACCGGGAGCCGGTTCAAGTTCATACATGACAATAACAGGACCCGGTCTGACCCCCGTAACCTTGCCTTTGACACCAAAATCCGCCAGCTTCTTTTCAAGAAGCCTGGAATTCATGATGAGGCTTTCCCTTTTTAATCTTACGTTTCTGTGTCCCGCGTTGTCAAGAATCGTCAATGGGGGCAGGGAATAGACGCCCTCGGAATGAATAAATTCGAAGGGTATCTGCTCCGCCTTTTTTCTACGGGTTTCTATCTCCCCCCGGAATGATTCATCTCTGATAACAGGAACATCTTTTATTGCATTGCGTTTTTTCTCTTTTGGTAATTTCCTTTTTCTTTTCAACCGTTCAATTCTTATCATAAGAAAAATCTTGAACTTCACGGAAGCGTTTTTAAGCAATGTAAAAGATTTTATGGTCAATGATACCAGTGACAGATCGAGAGTGATCATAATAGATACCACAAGAATAAGAAATAACAGGATATATGTGCCAATATGGTTGAAGTAAGATTGCATCAGCCCTGATGAAAATGTTCCCAGAACTCCTCCCGGCTTGAGGTTCACCCCGGAAATGAGAATCCTGTCATAATTGCCGGCTAAAAGCGCCGATGTGGAAAATACAAGGCCGATAAAGCCGATGATGAAGGTAAAGCAGTTTTTAAAAACCCTGTTAAGAAACAGCTTAAAAGATATTAATATTGATATAATGGGCAGCCAGTAAGCGCTTATTCCGAGCAATTTCAGAAGGCTGTCGGAAATGTACGCTCCCACAAAACCGCCGAGGTTTTTTATGGCGGTTTTGCCCGCGACATAGTGTGTAAAAGAGGGATCGGAAGGTTTATATGAGGCAAGACATAGCAGGAGAAAAAGGGCCAGCGTAAGCATTATTAGCCCTGCGATTTCTTTTGATCTCTTGTTATCCGGATTTCCCTTCTTCATTTCGATATCAAATAGCTTTAATAATAATTAGCGTGGTTATCCCCAACAACCAGCAATAATAAGCAAATATTCCAAGTCTTCTCTTCTTGATAATAAAAAAGAGAAACTTGAGCGCAAGAAACCCGGTCAAAGCGGAGGTAATCATTCCCGCGGCATATACCATCAAATCACCTGATGAAACAGATTGCATATACCCCAGTTCGACTAATGTGGCTCCCAGTATGGCCGGTATGGAGAGTAAGAATGAAAACCTTGCCGCTGTCTCGCCGTTTATTTTTCTGAACATGCCAAAGGCTATTGTGGAACCGGATCGTGATATGCCTGGGATGAGAGCCATGCCCTGAACGATACCGATTATTATGGCATCGGTGATGTTCATATCGCCTTCAACTCTGACAGCATCTTTTATTTTGTCGGCAAGAAACAAAAGCAACCCCGTAACCAAAAGCATGGCAGCGGCAATCTCTACGGACTCAAAGAGACGATGTACCTGATCCTTGAATAAAACTCCGATGACGCCCGTAAATACTGTGCCTGTAATAATTAAGAGAGCTGTTTTTCTTCTGTCGGCTATAAGTGTCTCGTCAAAGTTGCCGTGGTTTGTGATCCATTGTTTTGGCAACAGGGATTCCAGAATACCGCAGATATCTTTCCTGAGAAAAAACAACACAGCCAAAAGAGTTCCAAAATGGAGCATAACATCAAAGAGAACGCCCTGCTGATGGAATCCTTTGATCAGGCTCTGAGCAATAACCAGATGCCCGGAACTGCTAACAGGTAAAAATTCTGTTAAGCCCTGGATGATACCAAGCAGTATCCCTTCCCATATACTCAAAGAGAATTGTTTCCTTTCTCGTCATAAAAATTTCCGGCAATCACGCTGCGCACTGCATTCATTAGTTTGTCACGGGTTTCCGTGGAATATCCTTTAACATAAATCGGTTTGTCTATGATTATGGTTATTTTCCCGGGATTAATTTTCAGTGATTTTCTCGGCATAATCGCTCTGCTGCCTTTTATTGATATCGGAACGATTGGCACTCCTGCTTCAAGGACGAGGTAAAACAGACCTTTTTTGAAAGGCTGAATCTTTCCATCCCGGCTCCTGGTCCCTTCGGGAAAGGTCATTATCGATTTGCCTTCTCTGATCTTTTGCGCCGCTTCGCTGAGGCTATGAATCGCTTTTGCGTGGTTTTCTCTGTCAATGGAGATATATCCCGCTCTCTTCATGGCATGTCCCATGATAGGTATATAAAAGATTTCCTTTTTGGAAAGCCATCGAAACTGAACTTGAATGTTGGCCAGTAAAGCTAAAATGTCAAAATTGCTCTGGTGGTTGGCCATGAATACCAGGGGGGTATTGACAGGAATGTTTTCCTCCCCCGTTATTTCCACCTTAACACCCGTTATCCGGAGTAAGGTTTTTCCCCAGAGACTTGCAATCTTATGAACTGTATCTTCAGTATTCGCAGCCAGATAGGATGCGATAATTGCTGTAACTGCGAAAAAAGCGGTGGCGATTACATCTAATGCCAACAAAATTGTGGAACGAAACAGATTATTCTTTGCCATTGTTTAATAAATCCGCCGAATAGCTGAAGATATTCGGATTATTTGTACTTGATAATAAAAGGTAAGTCAATATAGAATATTAAAGATAAAGCGATGGCTATATGAATGACTCTGTTGATTTATGAGAATTTTTGTTCAAGATCAAGCCTGCCTGTGCGTTGCCTGTCTGCGTGCGGACACGCACAGGCAGGCACGCAGACAGGGCATGCGAAAAAAATAACGGTTCGACTGAGCTCGCCGAAGTCCGCAGGCATATAGTTGATA
>JAGGSD010000291.1 GCA_021159265.1 Syntrophobacterales bacterium
CGTTTAGATATTTGTATTTTTGTCATTCGATATTGTTTCGAGTTTCGAAATTCGATATTCGGATTTAAGTTTTGCAAGGACTTATCAGCCATAAAGAAATTCTTTTGCCAATTTTGCCTGTCTGCGCCTGCCTGTCGCGTTTGCGACGCAGACAGGTGCAACGCACAGGCAGACACGAACTTTACAATTAAGCGCCTAACGGCTCGGCTGAGCGATTCGACGGTTCGACTGAGCTTAGCCTTCGGCGAGCTCAGTCGAACCGTCGAAGGGAGGTTAAAACCTCCCCTACTCATACGGTAAAAATGCAACCCGCCGTTTGATACCCGAGTAGCTATGCTGCAAGTTACTTTCCATTATAATGCCGTAAAACGGCATAGTGGAGCTTTTTACGAGTGCATCAATGTTTAGTTTTGGTTTTGGATACACAGGATACAAAGAAAACTATATTGAAACTATGAGGAGGAGGTGGGGAGGTGCACGACCTCCCCGTGTTAAAACTTGTTGTTTACCGATCAGCTTGTCCTGTAATATTTTGGATGAGACAAATCGACCGGCCACACGGTTTAAGCCAGAATCGGAGGAGATTCTATTCTTTTACTGTGGTTGTTTGATAGTTATGCAAATCATATACCAGACATAAACATGATCTTTAAGTCTCTAAAATGAAAAGCATTCTGCCCGAAATCGCAGGAATATAAACACTGTCCGCACATAAATAAAAAAGAAGAAAATGTCGATTATTAAAAACCCAATAATACTAATGCATGTAAATACAAGCAGTTAGGATATTGGCATGTTTTGTCCATATTCGACATTATTGTCGACTTTTGGCCTGTTCCGGGAATAAATGTCATAGTTTTAGGCGCTTAATTGTAAAGTTTGTGCCTGCCTGTGCGTTGCCTGTCTGCGCCTGCCTGTGCCGCCTGCACGGCAGACAGGCAGGCACGCAGACAGGCAAAAATGGCAAAAGAATTTAGTAAGCGTTCACTGCGAAATTAGAAAATAGAAATTGGAAATTTGGCCTCATTGTCGTGGCAAGCTTGCAATGACGCACAAGCTTTCGTCATTGCGAGGCCGAAGGCCGTGGCAATCTCTTGGATTATGCCAAGTTAGCTCATAGCAGCAGGAGATTGCTTCGCTTCGCTCGCAATGACACTCGAGACTTGACACGACACTCATGCTTTTCTCCCGAATTTCTAATTTCCAATTTCAAGCCGTGAATGGCTACAAGCTTTCAGCTTCGAGCTTTTCCAGTTTATCTGGATTAGGTTATTTACACATTGCAATTTTTGGTATAGTATTTGCTGAAAATTCAGGGCAATAAAAAGGAAACATAACTTTAAGGAGAGCTTTGATGAAAAGAATTTTTGTGTTGGTGATGATTCTTGCATTTCTTTGTCCCTCAATAGGTTTCCCGGCGCAGGTACAGGAACCAAAACAAAATGCTGAAAAAACGAACAGTAAAGATGGAGTTTCTCTGGCTGAAATGAGGTTTTCCGAGGAACAGAATAAAAATATAGAAGAAATCAGCGCCACATACAGAAATAAGATACTCCAACTCAGGAGTGAACTTATCGTCAAACAGATTGAACTCAAAAGTTTGTTGAGAGACCCGGAAGCTGATGAAAAGAAAATACGGGCTATGGCTCGAGATATTCGGATTTTAAATGTTCAAAGACAGAAAATGATGATTGATTATCAATTAGAGATAAGGAATGTTTTAACTCCGGAACAGATAAGATCCTGGAGCACCCTTGAGAATCCACCCATTAAGAGAGGATGGAAATAACAGGGATGAACGAAGGGGACGAAAAAATTCGGCAAAACTCAATTCAGAAAGAGACCAGACGTTTTCTCCAGCCATTAGCGGTAACTGTTGTGGTAGTAGTTTTTGCCGCTCTTATCTTAAGTTTGGGAATCTTGTACCTGGAAAGGCTTGACGATGCTCTTACCGGTTTCATGGAGGCGCGGGGACTTGTTATCGTGAGAACAGTGGAGAAAGTGGCCCAGGAAAATATGGACTATCTTCACCGGAGCCTGCAGAAGGGACATGAGGGCAATTCTTTTGTCCCGCTTACAAACGAGGCATTTTCACCACAGGAATCTCTGATACGAGGTCTTGTAAATATCGCGCGTGACATTGATGCTAAGTGGAAAACAACAGATCTCAGCAACGAATATTTGCAGAAAATTGCCGAGAGAGAGGATTTGTGGCTTATTGCTGTCCTTGACAAACAAGGCAGGATCGTCTTCCAGAGTAAAAAATTTCCAGAGTACGCTTCCCCACGAACACCCCCCCTTGTTTCAAAACATGAAGAAATCCTTATTGACCTTTTTAATCGCTTCGGCAAACTTCATGAAATAGGTTACATTGCCCTTCGCAGGAAGGATGGAAGCGGAACCATCATCATTGCATTGGATGATGCGGAATTAAGACACTGGAGCACCAGGATTGCAATAGAGAAAGCCATTGAGGAAGTAGGATTGTGGCAGGGATTAGCCTACTTAATGGTCATGGATGGGGATAAAAGGATGCTCGGGCAGGCCGGTGAAGTTCCCGAAGAATCGGGAGATGCCGGTTCTTTTACTAAAAGCATCATGGCGGGTAAAACGAACATCAAAAGCCGGAAGATTACATTTCAGGGAAACAACATTATTGAAATAATTACTCCCGTCCATCTGGATGGGAGGGTGGCAGGATTTGCCAGACTTGGGTTGCATCGTGACAGGTCAGATGTCATTCTTAAAGAAAACAGGTATGGGATGTTAATTGCCACTGCTTTCATTGTCATTATTGGCATCCTTTCAATGTGGATTCTTTACCGGAATCAAAACAGACATCTGGCAAGAATGGAAGAAATGAGGGCAAAACTCCATCAGGCTGAAAGACTTTCGGCCCTTGGACAACTTGCCGCCGGAGTGGCTCATGAAATTCGCAATCCTCTTAACGCCATCAGTTTGGCCACCCAGAGAGCTCAAAGAGAATATGTTCCCAGTGACGAAGAAAAGAAAAAAGGGTTTCGTCATATTACCGGGGTTATTCGCGACGAAATCAAGCGGTTGAACGAAATTATTGAAGAGTTTCTCACATTCTCTAAAAGTCGCCGCTTAGAACTGCGCAATCATTCTATCGTTGAAATAATACAAAAAATTACAAACCTTATGAAAGAGGAAGCCACATCCAGGGGTATCACTATTCAAACATCCTGGAGTGATAACAATATTATGGTTTCCATGGATGAAAATAAAATGAAACAGGCCCTTTACAATGTTTTGAAAAATGCCATGGAATCGATTTCAGGCAAGGGGAGCATTTCAGTTTCCGTTAAATCGGATAGAGAAGATAAAGTAAAAATCACAATTACTGATACAGGTTCGGGATTGACCCCTGAAGAAATAGATCGCATCTTCAACCCGGAATATACGACAAAAGAAAAGGGGCTGGGGTTGGGTCTTTCATTAACTCACGAGATTATAAGGGGTCACAGGGGGGAAATTAATGTTCGTAGTGAAACAGGGTCAGGGACGACTTTCGAAATTCTGCTCCCAGTAGAAAGTACGGAAACCTGAAGCGGCAAAGCCGCAACGACGAGAGGTAAAAGGATCAAGGATCAAGGATAAAGGTACAAGGTTCAAGGTTCAAGGTGCAGGGTTTTTCCTTAATCCTTGTACCTCGTTGTTCATTACCTGACACCAGCATTTGTGCGAAAAGCGCCTGTCTGCCGTGCAGGCGGCACAGGCAGGCGCAGACAGGCAGCGCACAGGCAGGCAGTTGTTGAGAATAAAGACTCTAAAGAAGACGGGTATGATGGAAACATTAAACATTCTTGTTGTTGAAGATGGACAGTCGCAAAGGGAAATGCTTCAGGATTTCCTGGCCGGGGAAGGCCATACTGTCGCAGGGGCCAAAGACGGGAAAAGCGCCATAGATCATGTTTTAGAAGGTTACCATGACCTTCTGCTTCTGGATTATAAGATGCCCGGGATGAACGGGTTAGATGTGCTTAAGAAGGTAAAGGGTATTAATCCTCAAATAGATGTCATAATGATGACAGCTTACGGAACGATAGAAACGGCCGTAGAAGCCATGAAAAGCGGCGCTCTGGATTACATTACAAAACCCATAGATCTGGATGAACTTAATATATTGATTGACCGGATTTCAGAGCGTCGAACACTGATAAGGGAAAATCAGATCCTCCGCGAAAAATTATGGAAAAAAGGATTTACCGCGGATCAGATAGTTTACAAGAATCGGAAGATGGAAGATCTAATCAATATGGCGGGAAGGGTTGCTTCAAGCCGGACCACAATCCTGCTGCAGGGTGAAAGTGGCACCGGTAAAGAACTTTTCGCCAGATTGATTCACAAAACAAGCGCACGTTCCGAAAAACCGATGATTGTAGTAAATTGTGGCGCTTTACCGGAAACTCTGCTGGAAAGCGAACTGTTCGGTTACGAAAAAGGTGCGTTTACCGGTGCTGCAACGAGGAGGATAGGAAGATTTGAAGAGGCCGACGGCGGAACGCTATTTCTCGATGAGATCGGGGCACTCTCTCCGTCCGTTCAGGTAAAACTCCTTAGATTTCTCCAGGAACGGGAGTTCCAGCGTTTGGGCGGAAATCGAACCATACAATCCGATGTTCGAATTATCAGCGCCACAAATCGCGATCTGGAAAACAAGGTTGCGGAAGGGACCTTCAGGGAAGATCTTTTTTACAGACTGAACGTGGTGGTTATGAATATTCCGCCTCTTCGAGAGAAAAAAGAGGATATACCATTATTGATAAAACACTTCATCTCGCGTTTTTCTGCTGAAAATAGTAAAAAGATTGAAGGATTGAGCAGCGAAGCAATGGATATCCTTTTAAAATACGATTATCCGGGGAATATCAGGGAATTGGAAAACATTATTGAAAGAGCTGTAGTTATAGCCAGGCATTCAGTCATATCTGTTGATGACCTTCCTTTTAAAGAAAGTTTATCTCAATCTCCTGTTATTCAAAAAACAGGAAAAGGTTCTTTAAAAGATTCAATCGAAGCGCTGGAGCAGCGATTAATAGAGCAGGCCATGGAGGAAACTGTCCACAACCAGTCAAAGGCTGCCGAACTGCTCGGGATCAGCGAAAGAATGCTGAGATACAAACTGAAGAAGTATGGGATGAAGCAGTGAACATAATATCCTGATGCGGCAAAGCCGCAAAGGCACAAGGCACAAGGTAAAAGGTAAAAGGCCGGGAATTAAGACTAAAAAGGCAGATTTGTTTTCAGGTTTTTCCTTGTACCTTGTACCTTGATCCTCGTTGTTCATTACCTGACACCAGCATCTGCGCGAAAAACGCAGTTATTGAGAATAAAGACTTTCAAGGAAGTCATCTTGATAAAAGTGGCTTAACACATTGTTATTATATGACATTACGTGAATTGTACCCATTTCAACAAGGGGTCTGATTTCCTTCTCATTACAATGCCGTAAAACGGCATAG
>JAGGSD010000157.1 GCA_021159265.1 Syntrophobacterales bacterium
CGTACAATTTATGGGTATAAAGAGAAAAAGCCGTTCCATTATCTGGGTATCAAATCGATTGGTTATGCCTATTCGAACAGAAAGTGAAGATGGACATGTTACTGAGCTGAGGAAGATTAAATCAGGCCGCCAGCCTTCCAGGCTTTTTGAAGTTCCGCCAGGTTACAAAAAGGTTGCGAATATGATGTTACTATTTAGCGAATCTTCTCATGATGAAGCTGAAGGTCTTGAGGAAGGCAGCAATGTTGATAAAGAAAAGGGATCTTTCTTTAAATTGCCTGAAAATCTTTCGGATAAACTTCCCAAGGGAATCAAATGGCCTTTTGGGGACAATAAAGAAGCCGGCAGTAAATAAAATATACGCACAATTGGATGCGTTTCATAGCCTCATCATAATTTTCGGGAAGAAGGATTTGTGAAGTGATTTTGTTTATAGATTGCAGAAAGATAGCAATTTGAGTTTATCCCCGACAGAGATCGTTCCGGGGGAAAATATTGGAGTATGGTTCTATTGAACCGGATGCGACATCAGCTATCCAGTAGAAGTGGCTGAAGTCCCTACCATTTTTAAAGAGAGGTATTACTGAGATTGAAAGATTACTTGAATTTACCGGTTTGTATTTTAGCTGTAATAGTGTTGTGTTTAACAGCTCAGGATAGTTGGGCTACCAATAGTTATGTGACAGATTCTTTTAGAATTACTCTTCGTACCGGGCCCAGTAGTGGAAACAAAATTATTGCTATGCCTGAATCCGGGACATCTGTACAAATTCTGGATTCTGAGGGCGATTGGAGTCAGATTCGCATTTTAGAAGGGAAAATGAGCGGGAAAGAAGGTTGGGTATTGAGCCGGTATTTGATGACTCGTTTGCCCTGGAAAAAGCAATTAGAATTGTTAGAAAACGGGACAAAGAAACTGAAAGAGAAGATGCCTCTTGTGGAAAATAAATTAAAAGAAACTCTCCATCGGGAAAAAAATCTGATAATCAAGCTGCGGGATACCAGCAAGGCACTCGACACATTACAAGGGGAGTACGCATCGTTGAAGCAGGGTTCTGCTGACTATTTGAAACTAAAGGAAAAATATGGTGAAACTCATTCCGCATTGAAAACAGCTCAAGAAAAGGTTCGAAAACTGGCAGAAGAAAATAAAATAATGAGATCTTCGCAAGGGCTCAGGTGGTTTCTTGCAGGAGCCCTGGTGCTTCTTTTTGGTTTAATGATTGGTGTTATAATAGGAAAAAGGCAGAAAAAACAACGATCAACATTGATTTCTTAGACGCAATCCCGCATTAAGTAATTCCTAAACCTTTGCATAATATGCGGAGGCTTCATTTTATGATGTCTTGATGTTATCTTCATTACGTTATTGAAGCGGCGTAATCTGATAATCTTCCTGATCGAAGTTGTGGTCGACTTTAATGAGAATTTTTTTGTTCAGTTCTTTTTCCAGTTTTTCTATCGTATTTTTCCCGTCCTCCAAGAGAAGAGTCGCCACGTCCGGATGAACGAGGACACAGACTGCCTTATCAAAATTGCTTGTTCTTTCTCGCCGAAGTTCTCTGAAAATCTCGTAGCATACGGTTGTTTTTGATTTTACTGCTCCCATGCCTTTACAGCACGGGCACGGTTCGCACATGATTTTTTCAAGGCTTTTCCCTTTCCTCTGGCGGGTCATCTCTATAAGTCCCATTTCCGATATCTTCTGAATCTTTGTCTTGTTCTTGTCTTTTTCCATTTCGTCAGAGAGGGCATTAAAAACTTTTTCCCTGTTTAGCTCACTTTCCATGTCTATGAAATCGATAATAATAATTCCCCCAATATTTCTCAGACGAATCTGGTAAGCTATTTCTTTCAATGCCTCTAAATTTGTGTTCAGGACGGTTTCTTCCAGATTCCTTTTACCTACATATTTTCCCGTATTGACATCTATCGAGCACAGGGCTTCTGTTTCTTCAATAATGATATATCCCCCCGATTTCAGCCAGACTCTTTTGTCCAAAGCCCTTTTTATATCCAGTTCAATTCCAAAGGCATCAAATATCGGTTGCTCCTCATCATAAAGTTTTATATGATATTTCACGTTCGGGAGAAAGGTTTTCGTAAATTCTATAATCCTTTGATATTCCTCCTTTGAATCGATAACTATTTTTTCAATGTTTTCCGTGAACAGATCGCGTATCGTCCGCAGGGTTATGCCAATGTCTTCATGTACCAGCCCAGGAATCCTTACACGATCTTTCTTATCCTCAATAGATTTCCAAACTCTTGAGAGATATTCAATGTCTGTTTTTAATTGACTTTTTCCTTTGCCTTCGCTCACCGTTCTCGCTATGAGACCTTGTCCTTCAGGCCGCAGCTCTTCGAGAATATCTTTCAGCCGTGTCCTTTCCTTTTCATCTGTAATTTGTCTTGAGATTCCTACATGTTGTACTGTAGGCATCAAAACAAGTCTTCTTCCCGGAAGAGATATGAGGGTTGTAACCCTGGCTCCTTTGGTTCCCATTGGTTCCTTTGATATCTGGACCAGAATTTCCTGTCCTTCCTGCAGGATGTCTTCTATTCGATATTCGGGTTCTTGTTGACGCCTTTTTTTTGTGTAGTCAATGGTATCCCAATCCCTCAGTTCATCTTCATTCATTAGAAAATCGAAGTCTGTGAAATCATGATACACATCCGATACGTGCAGATATGCAGCCTTATCAAAGCCAATATCAATGAAAGCCGCCTGCATTCCGGGGAGAACACGGACGACTTTCCCGATATATATATTTCCTGTTGTAGATTTTTCGTCTAATCTCTCTATATATAGATTTGAAAGGATATGGTTTTCGAGGATGGCGATTCTGGTTTCGTGTTCGGTACAGTTAAAAATCATTTCTTTGGCCATATTATAACTTCCTGTCTGCAAAAATGGGGGCTGTCTTTATGATTTTTGTTCTCTTTGCCATTTCGTCAGGGAGCCCGATAACGTTTTTTAATATTTCCCAGGGGCTTACCCCTCCATTTGAACCGAAACGCGATGATATATCAATCCTGTAATCCGTTTGGTCAAAGGAAAGAGCGCTGACAAATGGGCGTATATTTTTCCCGATGGTTTTGCCTTTTTTATTTCTCATGACGGTAAATGTTTCCAGGTCAAGAAAATTCTTGATTTTCTCCTCAAAATCAAATCGGTTTGAACCTGTCAGTGTCTCGGGAAGGTAAATCTCATAATGATATCCAGATATTATGTTGGATAATGAATCGGCCTCCAGCGGAATTTCTTCAATATCGAGAATTTTTAATCCGGAAGGCAATGATGAATTGATGTTTTGAACAAGCCTTTCCATATCCTGCGGGGGATTTTTTATCTGAATATCTGCATACTCGCAACGACTTTCAATTCCCACCGGGCTCGCAAATGCAAAGGATATCTTCGGGTGGGGATGAAAGCCCACTGAAAATACAAATGTAAGGCCGCTTCTTCTTATGCTCCTCACGATGGCGGAAGAGATTTCCCGATGTGATAGCAAGCGTGAATCGCCATGCTTGGCAAATTTAATCCGGAATTTTTTTTCTTTTGCATATCGATCATCAATTTTCGATTTCTCCCTGTTTTCTGCTGGTTTTATGCTTGTATGATCTGTTGCGAGAATGACCTTCAGGTCTTTATCGCAGACGCCACAGTTATGGCATGTTCCAAATCGACAGTCTTCCGTCAGTTCCTCCCTGATAGCTTTTTCATATTCTTTTATAAGAAAGTCTTTACTTATACCACAGTCTATGCTGTCCCACGGCAGATTTTCACTCAAACTCTTCTCTTTCAAATAATCGGCAATATTAATGTTCGATGCTTGTATTGCCTGTTCCCACAGATCAAATCTGAACTGATCGCTCCAGCCGTCAAACCGACATCCCAGGGCGAAGGCCTTTGCTATCAGATTCCCCACGTTTTTGTCACCCCTGGATAGCACGCCTTCTAAAAGGCTCATTCTACCGTCGTGCCATTTTAGATTGAGGTTCCGGTGGCGGATATTCTTCTTAAAGAAATCCTGCTTTTCATGAATTTCATCCAGCCCTATCTGCCTTTGCCATTGAAACGGTGTATGCGGTTTCGGAACAAAAGTGGAGAGGCTTATGGTCACTTGCCTTTTACCACCTCCTTCTCTAAGCGTCCTGTAAGCGAGGTCTGTAATTCCTTCAAGATCTTCTTTTGTTTCGGTGGGAAGCCCCAGCATGAAGTAGAGTTTTAAGGATTTCCATCCGGCATCGAAGACATGTCTTGTGGTATTAAGGAGATTTTCTTCCGTGTTTCCCTTGTTTATAAGATTTCTGAGCCGTTGCGTTCCGGCTTCAGGCGCCAGGGTGAAGCTCGTTTTTCTCACCCGTTTTATCTGATCAATGAGTTTTTCTGTAAGAGTTTCCACCCTCATGGAAGGCAGAGCAAGTGCAATTCTTTGTTCGTAATATTCGTTCATCAAAAGAGTCAGAAGATATTCAATGAGTGAATAATCTCCTGAACTGAGTGATAAAAGGGAGATTTCATCATATCCCGTTGAGGAAAGCATTCCCTTGGCCATTTTCATCAGTTTTTCCGGGGTTCTCTCCCTGATTGGTCGCCAGACCATTCCCGCCTGGCAGAATCGGCATCCCCTGGAACAACCCCTTGCTATTTCCAGGCTAATTCTGTCATGAATGATTTTCATCAGAGGAATGACAGGTTTATGGGGGAGAGACCACTTGTTTATATCAGTTACGACCCTCTTCCTGATCCTCTTTCCGTTCAGATGTATGGAGGGCACATAAACTCCGTCAATCGAGTCAAGCGAGATAAGGATATCTTGTTTCTTATATTTCTTTCTCTTTCCTTCCATTATGGCGCGGGATATTTCCAGAATAACTTCTTCTCCTTCGCCGATAACAAATGCATCGAAAAATAGCAGGAGCGGTTCTGGATTGAAAGCACAAGGTCCACCCGCGATGATTATTGGTGAATCTTCTCCTCTGTCACCGGCGTATATGGCGATGCCGCCGAGATCAAGCATATTCAATACATTTGTGTAAGACAGTTCATACTGGAGTGAAAACCCTACAATGTCGAATTGATTTAATGCTGTACGGGATTCCAGGGAAAAGAGGGGAATATTCTTTTTTCTCATCCATAGTTCCATGTCGGGCCAGGGGGCAAAAACCCTCTCCGCTGCTATGGCAGGCTGATTATTTAATGTGGAATACAGGATCTGAATACCCAGGTGTGACATTCCCACTTCGTAGACATCGGGAAATGCCAGGGCAAAAGTCAGTTTACATTTTGCCCAGTTCTTTTTGATTGAATTTATCTCTCCACCGATATACCTGCTTGGTTTCTGAACCTGAGCGAAGACTTCTTCTATTGATGAGTATTTCATAAAATTTCCAACTTATTACAAACATTTTTACATAACATAAAAGTTTAGTGACATCACGCCTCTTTAT
>JAGGSD010000162.1 GCA_021159265.1 Syntrophobacterales bacterium
TCCTTAACAACTGTGTTTTTTGCGCAGATGCTGGTATCAGGGATCAGGATCAAGGAAAAACCTTTAACCTTTTGCCTTTGCAGCTTTGTTGCCTTAGGGTATGAACAATATCAAAGCAGAAAAGGAAGTCTTGCAGGTAATGAATAATAAAGGATTCTCTCTTATAGAGCTTATCGTTGCCATGGCCACCGGCCTGGTTATCATGGGCGCTATTTACGCTGTGACGGAAATGGGGCAGCGGACATCCGTCGCCGTCGAAAGAAAGGTCGTTGCCCAGCAAGACGCAAGGGCTGCCCTCGATATCATGGCTCTGGAAATTGGCATGGCATCGTGTAATCCAACATTTGGCAGCAATATCTGGGTCGATGGACCATCTACCGGCACATGTGGTAATATTGCAATTAATCAAACATACAGGGGAATTCAGGAAGCAACGGCAAATTCAATAACAGTGGAGATGGATATACGCGGTGCTGCGGCGGGCAGCAGTCCCGATGGTGATGTAAATGATGCGAACGAGATAATACGCTACAATTATGATACGGCAAATCAATACATCACCCGTAAGACAGGTTGTGGAGGTGCGGCAACTGCCTTTTTAGGAGCCCAGACAGGAAATTCAAGAGAGGTACGCGTCGTAAACCAGGCAGCCGGCATCAACCTGTTCACATACTACGACGGGAATGATGTCCAGATTCCATATGCAAATCTTCCAGCAAGAATCCCTGATATCCGGAGAATTAAGATCACCCTCGTCGTTGATACTGAGGCTAAAGACCGGAGTCTAAATAAAAGACGAAGAACAATTTGCTCAACAAATACTCTTGTGAGGAATCATGCAATCAATTTTTAAGCACGGTCGCAGGAAAAATGAGTGTTCCGAAAAAGGATTCGTCCTTGTCCTCGCTGTTCTGGGCATCGCGCTCATTCTCGCGATAGGAGTCCTTGCCCTGACCATGTCAGGCAGAGATGTCCGGATCAGTTCCAGGGTTGTTGGCGAGCAGAAGGCCTTTTCCGCCTGTGAATCGGGAGTTCATTACTTGACAACAATTCTTGACCCCACGAACTTATTTGCTGTTAACAATCATCAAGTGGACCCCTCTAACGATCCGGCCTCTCGTTTCTCGATCGCAATGCCGAGCCTGCCTGCCAGCGGTCCGGCAATGCTGCCGCTCGCAGGTTATTCCATCGGCGGGGGGCAGACGTGGGGCCAGACAAGATACGATGTAACAGTAACCGGAGAAAACACAAACTACAACAGCCGCACCCAGGTTGATATGAGCTTCGGTTATGGTCCTATAGAAATGACCACTATATCGAGATAAGAAAAGAGGTTTTAAAAATGTCAAATTTTAAAACGGCAATATTTGTAATGACCGGCATTCTGTTACTCAGTTTTTCAACGGGCTACGCGTTAACGGTTAAAACCAGAAAACCAGTCAAGATTAAAAGGTCAACAGTTATAAGGCACACGAGCAGGATTAAAAAGATATCAGGCACCTTGAAAAAGATCGAAGGTAATATTCTATACCTGAAAAACAAGACCAGATACGACCTGAGCGGGGTTAAAGTTCTTAATTACGCTGACAAATCAAAAAACGAAGGAGTAGTGATTTCAGAAAAAAGAAGGATTGCTGAAATGACCTTCGTAAATGGAAAATTAAAAGAGGTCATTATACGTTAATTCAGGTAAACAGGCTGAAGGAAAAACCTTTAGTCCTCAGTTATCATTGCTCAGTCCCTGCGGCTTTGCCGCCTCAGAAAATTAAGCGAGGTATTAACATGAAAATAATAACCGGAAAATGGGGAATATTTGTAATAATAAGTATGTTTATTTCTTCTGTCTTTATTATTCAAATTAAACCTGCCCGCTGCGACGATGTGGATCTTTTTACGATATCAGTTCCCCCTAATGTTCTTTTCATTCTCGATAATTCCAACAGTATGGATGAGGATTTTGTGGGAAATTGCGTCTGTTCGTGGGCAACGGGAAGCAGATCGGTTGAAGGGAAAAAGGCCTTGATCAGCCTGGTCAATACTTATGTAAATAAGATGCGGATAGGGCTGATGACTTACAGACTTTCAAGCGCAAGCAAATACCAGCTTCATAATGCTGTCTATTTTGCTTCTTATGAACCGAAATCATACTGTCCAAACCCACCTCCGGAGTGTGAGGAATGGTGCAAAACCGGCTCTTGACCGGCGAAGGCTACATGCGAGTCTGCGTGTCAGGCTCAGAATCCATTGTTCGATGTAGATTATTGGGATGAGATTATCCCCCATTTTGCTGTAGGCAGCGAGCAGAGAAATCGATACTGCAGTCTCTGCTATCCGAAGCGCAACCGCTACCCGAATACGACCGATCCGGGAAATTATGTCTATTATAAGAAACCGGGCACTTTTTATGCGAGTAGCAATTACGGCACCTCATTCGGCTATTCACCATCCTACAACCCAGAGGAATCCCCGCCTGCCGCTGCGGATAGTTACAAACTTCACCATACCAAAACAGGAACGTCAGATGATTTTAACGGTTATTCCAGTCAGTGGGATATATGGTCATTTGTCCCGACCGATGAAGACTGGGCTCTGGGATTCTATGATTTCGGCAGGAGACTTGCATGGTATTACACGGGAAGGACGTGGTTCGCAAACAGTTCTCCCGGCGGCGGATACCTCCATGTTCCCTGCGATGACAATAATGAAGCCAACGATAACCACAAAGATGCCCTCCTGGCAAAATTGGAGCCCTGTGAAAATGATGAAGACGATTATATGAGCTGTAACAATACGGGTAATCCGAATAACTGTTCATATATTGTTAATGCAGGTCTCACGCCTACCGCCGGAACGCTACAGTCATCTATAGATTATTTTACGGGAGCAGGCAGTTACACCAGCCCTGTTCAATACTGGTGCCAGAAAAATTTTATCGTTTACGTAACAGATGGATTGCCGAGTGTCGATGAAAATGGGAATGGCGGATCGGCAGATGCCTTGATGCCTGCCGTGCTGACCAAGATTGATAATCTGAGGAATATCTCAGTAACCATCGGCGGCACTTCCCATGACTTTGACGTAAAAACCTATATAATAGGTCTCGGGCTTACGACGGAGGCAAAGGCCAAACTGGATGATATGGCCGTTCACGGCGGAACTGCAGTCAACGGCCATGCATATTATGCAGACGATGTCGATGAGCTTATATCCGGATTGAGCCTTATCCTTCAGGATATAGTAGAGAACAGCTACTCATTCGCAACCACATCTATTTCATCATCAAGGGTGGCGGATGAAAATTACATATACGAGGCATCCTTTCAGCCTGTAACCGACGACCCCTTCTGGCTGGGTCATCTGACTAAATACAACATCAACGACGACGGCACCATCGGAAGTGAGGTCTGGGATGCCGGAGACATCCTGCAATCGACGGATGCGTCTGCGAGAACGATCAATACCTATAAGTCCGGTTCGATAACTTCATTTACAACATCCAGCATTACAAAAGGTGATCTGGATGTTTCAACGGATACCGAAAGAGATGCCATTGTCGGATATATCCGCGGTGAAGCCGCCCACAATCCCGATAACTGGAAGCTCGGTGACATGTTCCATTCCCCTCCTATAACTATCGGAACACCCTCCTCCTATTTTTCCGATACAAGAGACGCTAATAATGCTTTTGCCGCATTCAGGTTAGCCCATGAACGTACAACGGCCAATGGGAAAAGGGTGGTTGTCGCCGGTGCCAATGATGGACAGCTTCACGCATTTCTGGCAAGCACAGGGACAGAGAGCTGGAGCTTTATCCCGCCTAATTTTTTGCCGAAACTGAAAGATCTGGCTCATTCCTCTCATCCAACAAGCCTCCGCCATAACTATCTGGTTGACGGTTACATAACCGTTGCCGATGTGTGGCTTGGCCCGCCGGCTGATGATGGCACAAGCAAGTCCGCTACGGACTGGAAAACACTGTTAATGTTCGGCGAAGGAAGGGGTGGTGACACAAATCTCTGGAGTTCTTCAGAGTCATGTGATTCCGGATTTAATGCAACCTACTCAACAACATATCCCTATTACGGAGGTTACTACTGCTTCGACGTCACCGATCCTGTAAATCCCGTATATAAATGGCGCATCAATCCTTCCTCTTCAGAAGCGCCCTATCTGGGCGCCCCCTGGAACAAGATTTTTCCGGGGAAGGTAAAAATCGAGGGTAAAGAAAAATGGGTCGGGTTCATGGGCGCAGGGTATAACGCTTCAGATTGTTCGGGTGGTGGAGACTGCGATACGAGGGGCAAAGGATTCTTCGTCATTGATCTCTCCAACGGAGATATTTTGTGGAGCTATACACACGAGGATAATGGGGACATGGATTACAGCATTCCCGCTCCTGCCGCTATCGTTGACACGGATAATGACAATTTTATCGATACGGCATACATCGGTGACCTGGGCGGCAATATGTGGAGGCTCAAATTCTGTGGAGCAACGGCTGAATCCACATGTTCAACCACAGACTGGAGCGCGGGGCTATTATTCCAGGCGTCAAGCGGGCAGATAAGACCGATCTATACATCTCCCGCTGTAGCTCGTGACAAGGTGGGCAATCTGTGGGTTTACTGGGGCACCGGCGACAAGGAGGATCCCACGGCAGCCAACGCGCAGGAAAAATTCTATGCCGTAAAGGATAACGATCGCACAACCACCTGGGAAATTAATGATCTGGAAAACATTACTTCAGGAACATACAACAGCTTGTCAACAAACCCGGGATGGTACATTAACTTTACCGGGCAGGGGGAAAAGGTACTGGCGCCACCTACTGTTTTCGGAGGCGTTGTCTATTTTACGACGTTTATCCCGGACCAGAGTGGTGATCCCTGTTCGTATGGAGGAGACGCAAAGTTATACGGAGTAGACTATATCACCGGAGCAGGAATGCTGTCGGAAGAAGGTGACAGAAGTATGACCGTTGGGACAGGCGTGGCGACAGCACCTGTTATTTCACTGAAACCCGGATCGGGAGTATCTCCTGACCTCTATGTTACTGTCAGCAGTGGGGGTGGAGGAGGTTCAAGCACGCAAAGGGTAAACTTTAACCCGCCGTGTCTCTCGAATCGGGCCAATATGCTCTTCTGGTTCGATAAACGTTTGCAGTAAACAATATCGGATCTTTCACAAGGCCCGTTCCCCAAACAGGCCGAATACCGGGCCGATGAGGGCATCGGCCCCTACAAAATGTGCAGTCAACAGTAAACAGCCCGACCCCATCTTTACTCGTTTGGATTTGTCCTTGATTTAATTCAAAATTGACAGTTTCGTAAAAAGTCCAAAAAACTCCCTCTCCCTTGATGGGAGAGGGTAGGGGTGAGG
>JAGGSD010000005.1 GCA_021159265.1 Syntrophobacterales bacterium
TCTTTAATGCTGCCTTTGTCCTGAACGCTGAACCATGAACCTGTGAACGGTTACCATATTTAAAATGATTTTGTGTAACTACTCAGGTAGGCACAAAGCGGCAAAGGCACAGAGGCACAAAGAGTAAAAAAAGTAACAACCGGCGCCGCCTGTGGTCTTCGGCGAGCTCAGTCGAACCGTCGAACGCTCAGTCGAGCCGTCAGGTATATCCTTTGACAAAGATTTTTTGCATTTTGTTATAATATAATAACAGTAAAGCAAATAAGCTTTGTGCCTCTGTGCCTTTGAACCTGAATAGTTACGATTTTATTTTACAACAGGTGTTGATTGATGAAGAAAACAGTCAATAGTATTTCAATAATATTTGTTTTTCTTATCCTGTTATTTTGCCATTTTTCTAGTGTTGCTGCTCAAATTGGTATTTCATCAGGGGAAAAAGCCGTGGGACCTGTTTTACAGGTAACGCCACTAAAGATTGATCTTGGTAATGTGGAAAAGAATACAAGCAGGGATTTTTACATATCCGTCAAGAATATCGGCGCCGAGAAATTAAATTGGGAAATTGTCAGTGATAGCACATGGCTTGTGCCGAAGGATGACACATCTCTCGATGCATACAATCAGTGGCTGATGACTGTGGATCGCGAAACGATCCTCTCAACAGAAGAATTGGATTCTTATGAAGATTGGAAGGCTAAAAGGAAACATCGGCCCGAAGCGCTTTTTAAGCGAGAGAAGACAAAGATTTATTTTACGGCTTATACCATAGACCTTCCGGAAGGAAATTATGAAAGTTCCATTATCGTCAGGTCCAACGGGGGAGAGAGCAGGGTTGATGTTTCTATGAAGGTTGTCTCTCTGCAATCGATCTCAATAAATCCAGTTTCAATAACAATACGTGTTGGCCAGAGAAGAACATTCAGAGCAACGGGTATATGGTCTGATGAGAGCAGAACAAATCTTTCCAGCGCTGCGGAAGGTCAATGGGTTATATCCGATCCTTCCATAGGTTCTTTTTTATATAACAAGCCCGTTTTTGTTGCTGAAAAGACCGGACAGGTGGAAATCAAAAAAATCAGAGGAGATGTGACAAGTAATACAGCCATTGTAAATATTGAAGAGTTCATTTCCGAGCCTGTTCTATTCATATCACCAAGAGAAATTAATCTCGGAGACATTGGACCGGGTGAAAATTCAAGGAGCGCCTTCTCGCTGAAAAATGTTGGATCTAAAACCCTCAGGTGGTCAATCAATGGACCTGAAGGATGGATTTCACCTGAGGGAACAGCATTAAACGGTATATTGAGTAAATCTCCTCATTATATCCGAATTTGTGTGGAATCTTTAATTGACAAGGGCGAGGAAATCAATCCATATAGAGAAGTATATCCTGTTAGGATAAAACTCGAAACGATATCGGATTCTGTAACCTATAAAAAGTCTTTAGCGTTAGGTACTTACAGGGAAATGATAACGTTATGCTCTAATGGCGGCACGAGGCATGTCTTTCTTGATTTTACCGTTTCAAGAGTAAGATCCAGACCTTGTCTGGCAGTGGATCCACTTGGGATTGACTTAGGAATCGTTGAAGCCGGCAAGAAATTGATGAAAAAAATAAAAATTAACAATTCAGGCAAAGGTATTCTTAAGTGGAAGGCCATGCTTCGGAAAAACAGAAAGATATTTACCGGCATAACTTTTCCGGGAGGAAGGTATCTTTCTCTTTTTAATAAAAATATTCTTAATAAAGAAATTTACAGGATACCGGATCATCTTAAAGATTCTGTTTTTATCTCAGGCAAGTGGTTAGAAGATAATGGTTATCCTTCAAGTGACGGCGAGAGTAACAGTCTTAAAAAAGCCTTTTCTGGAACAGGAATAGCCGTGTTTGTGTGGAGGGATTTAGAGGGTGGAATGATCAATGCTTTTATTGATAATCGCTTTGCAGGAAAAATTGACTGCAATTCCGAGAAAAGGGAACGCGCTGAATTTACAGTGGCAGAGGATCTCAAGAAAGGACCTCATATACTTAATCTGGTTTGTAGTGGGGGAAATGTTGTTATCGAAGGTATGAGAATCTATGGTGATGACTTAATGAAAGGGAGAAAAAACTGGATAAAGATATATCCCGGCAACGGCACTACCACCAAAGAAACAGATTATGCCAATGTTATAATTAATACTGAAAATCTTAAATCTGGAAACTACGGTGAGAATATAATATTTTCGTCAAATGGAGGAAATGAGATTGTTGAAGTATCGTTTAAGATATCTGAGTCTAAGTCTCCTAATATTATAAATATTTATAGGTATATGAAAGGGTTGGATTGTTTATTTACGGCAAGTCCCGAGTCTGAAACCCCCGACATTTTGCAGAGTTACAAGAATGGGAAAATTGCTTTCAGACTTTTCAGAAGAGGTACTCGTGGAACGACGGAATTCTACAGGTGGTATAATCCATCGAAGATGACGCATTTTTATTCCTATGACAGGAATGGAGGAGGAAAATCGCTAAATGGATATATCTTTGAGGGTTCTATCGGAAATATAGCCACTTCCAGGCTTTCGAAAACAAGAGAACTTTATCGATGGTATAAGCCGGCTACGGGAACTTATTCTTATTCAACTAATTTAAAAGGAGAAAATTATACTGATAATGGGTATAAATATGACGGGATAGCCGGTTATGTCAGGTAGTGTAAATCGAATGAAAAACAAATACCCAATACCGAACAATTAACGGCTTTTTCTTCATCTTTTCCCATTCAACATTCGATGTTGGGCGTTCGATGTTCGATGTTCGATGTTCATTTAGTCTTGACAAAACCTGTTAGTGGCTCTATAATATGTGTCACTTTTGGGATTGCGCGCCTGTAGCTCAGCTGGATAGAGCAACGGACTTCTAATCCGTAGGTCCCGGGTTCGAATCCCTGCAGGCGTGCCAGAAAAATTAGGGGTTAGCTGCTATGGCTAACCCCTTTTTTTTGTGGGGAACTCCTTGATTGTAACCATTCTACGCTTCAAGGTATTGAGATTGCTTTCTTGAGGCCATCTACCTTCCGGTGGTTTAAAAGCATTTCTTGTAACTCCGGGGCAAGGTAAAGCCTTCGTGCCTCCTTATTTTTCGTTGACCGCACCTTAAGCCGCGCTATCCCTCTGCCAAGATCAACCTTAGCGTAAAGAAAAAAGCATTGACAATAACAAAAGAATTATTATAGCTTAACAAATTAAGCATAAAAAAATTAAAGGAGGAAGTTGCAATAAAATGTACAATTCTTATGATGAAGCTTACAAACTTTCCGTTGAAAACAGGGACAAGTTTTGGGGTGAAGCTGCCGAGGCAGTGCAATGGGACAAGAAATGGGACAAGGTTTTAGATGATAGTCGTGTGCCTTTCTATAAGTGGTTTCCTGGTGGCCGGATGAATACGTGTTACAATGCGCTTGATTATCACGTGGAAAACGGCCGGGGTGAGCAAACCGCTATTATCTATGATAGTCCTGTAACCAGCACCATTCAAAAGATCACCTACAGAGAATTGCTGGATGAAGTGTCAAAGTGTGCCGGGGTATTGACATCTCTCGGTGTAAAAAAAGGAGACAGGGTCATAACTTATATGCCCATGATTCCCCAAGCTGTGACAGCCATCCTTGCGTGTGCAAGAATCGGCGCTATCCACTCTGTTGTTTTTGGTGGATTTGCACCCAATGAACTCGCAATAAGAATTGAAGATGCAAAACCAAAGGTGGTGATTTCAGCATCATGCGGAATAGAACCGAGGGGACCCATACCATACAAGCCTCTTCTCGATAAGGCCATAGATCTTTCTACACACAAACCTGAAAAATGCATAATATTTCAGAGACCCCAGGTAACCGCGCCCCTTATTGAAGGCAGGGACCTTGACTGGCACATTGTTATGAAAGATGCATCTCCCGTGGGCTGCACCACTGTGGCGGCAACAGACCCTCTATATATACTCTATACATCCGGCACAACCGGGGTTCCCAAGGGTGTGGTGAGAGACAATGGTGGACATGCAGTGGCATTAAAATGGAGCATGAAATATATCTATGGTGTAGAACCGGGAGATGTGTACTGGGCGGCATCAGATGTAGGATGGGTAGTAGGACACTCATATATTGTTTATGCACCGTTACTCTATGGTTGCACAACTGTTTTGTATGAAGGAAAGCCTGTAGGAACACCGGATCCAGGCGCATTCTGGAGGGTCATATCACAACACAACGTAAAAGTGTTATTTACTGCTCCTACAGCCATCAGGGCAATAAAAAAAGAGGACCCTGATGGAAATTATCTTAAGAACTATGATATCCCTTCGCTAAAATATTTGTTTCTTGCAGGTGAACGTTTAGATCCGGATACATATCACTGGGCAGGCGATCTCTTGCACGTTCCGGTTGTCGATCACTGGTGGCAGACAGAGACCGGTTGGCCAATTGCTGCAAATTGTATGGGTATAGAGGAGCTGCCTCTAAAACCAGGTTCTCCTACAAAGCCTGTCCCTGGATATAATATACAGATTCTGGATGAAAGCGGCCGGGAGTTAGGCCCCGATAAAGAAGGAATAATAGCTGTAAAACTGCCGTTGCCCCCATGTTGTTTAACTACCTTGTGGCAAAAGGATGAACACTATGTCGATTCTTATCTAAAAGAATTTGAAGGCTATTATGTAACAGGAGATGGCGGGTTTATAGATAAAGACGGGTATTTATTTATCATGGGGAGGATAGATGATGTCATAAATGTAGCCGGTCACAGACTTTCAACGGGTGGTATGGAAGAAATTATATCAACGCACCCTGATATTGCAGAGTGCGCGGTAGTAGGGGTTGAAGATTCACTAAAGGGACAAGTTCCTGTCGGTTTTGCTGTGATGAAGGCAGGCAAGGACAGAAAACCTGAAGATGTGCAAAAAGAGGTGGTGGGAATGATCCGCTCTGAACTGGGTGCAATTGCGTGTCTGAACAGGGTCTGCGTGATACCACGTTTACCAAAGACCAGGAGTGGCAAAGTACTGCGTTCTACTATACGCAAGATTGCAGACAGCAAACCATATACCATTCCATCTACTATCGAAGATCCCGAGGTATTAAAGGAGATAGATAGGGCGCTAAAAGATATTGGATATGCAAAGTAATTTAATTTAGCTTCATAAAGGGCAGGTTTTACCTGCCCTTTATTTTCCCTCCTCCGGAATTAGTAACCTTATGCTTGTTTCTAAGCCTGTCTAAGTTCAATTACAACTTTCTTGTCAGTTTCTTTAATTGATGGTCTCGTAAAAAGCCCCGCTATGCCGTTTTAGCGGCATTATAATGGAAAGTAACTTTTACAAAGCATGTTTAAGGCCGATG
>JAGGSD010000070.1 GCA_021159265.1 Syntrophobacterales bacterium
GAGCTCAGTCGAACCGTTATTTTTTTCGCATGCCCTGTCTGCGTGCCTGCCTGTCTGCCGTGCAGGCGGCACAGGCAGGCAACGCACAGACAGACTTGATCTTGAACGAAAATCCTCATAAATCAACAGAGTCATTATTTCCCGTCATTCTGTTAGCAATAACAAACTTAAATTGAGGAAACACAAGACAGTAATATGAAAAGTATCCAGCTGTCAGCAATCGCTTAGCATAAAGAAATATAACAATCAAGCAAAATTCCAACAAAAAAGATACATTTCGTTATTTTTCTACCCCTTTGCCCTGCATGGCAGAAATTGGGACACGGCGAGAGATGTTGTTATGTGGCAATTTGTAGTAATTGCATGTAAAACCCTTATCTTGCTGAAGGGCCACGCTGTATTATCAGGGAATAATGACGACCGCTACTTCCTTTTCACCAGAAAATACAACTCCCCTTCTTCTTTGGTATGTCCTGCAGTAATTCCGGCGTTCTTTCCTGTACCACAGAACAGATCGACTCTTCCGGGGCCGATTATCGCGCCCCCTGTATCCTGATTTAAAACAAAACGTGAAAATGGTGTCCACGATATTATGCTTCCATTTTTATCGATAACCGGTTTTTTTGTTCTAATAAAGGCTATGGCACCTTTAGGAAATTGTGTCGGATCTGTCGCTATAGTTCTTCCTGCAGTAACCGGCACATTTAAACTTCCCACCGGGCCTTCTTTTACAATGCGAAAAAAAACATAACTTTCATTATGGTTTAAAATGCTAGACATTTCCTCCGGATGTTCATTTAAATATTTTTTAATACTTTTAAGGGACACCGCCTCCATAGAAAGCTTTTCTCCATTTACCAGCAATCTGCCGACACTTTTATAGGGGTGACCGTTACATTGGGCAAAACTTACACAGACAACACTTCCGTCGGGAAGGCTAATTATACCGGAACCCTGGATATGTAAAAAGAAAAGATCAACGGGATCGGCAAACCAGGCAATTTCAAGACCTCTGCCTTTTAGACATCCTTTTGTATCTATGTCTTCACGCGTGTAATAAGGAACCACTTCGCCATTTTCAAACCTTGCGACGATTCGTTCTCCCTTGTACTGATTCTTAAATTTCCCGAGATCTATAACGATATGATCATTAGGAGTCCGGTAAATCGGATATCTGTATTCCGCAGTTTCCATCAGTGATCCTTTGAGAACCGGCGCATAATATCCAGTAAAGAGGATTTTACCTTTCCCGTCAGAACCAACAGATTTATATACATCAAATGTCTCTCTAATCTTTTCGTTGAAGCTCCTTTCTGAATCGGAGGACCCCACGATTTCCAGGAATTCCCGAAGGGATTCTTTTAATTCCTTCACGGTGTAGTCATTGCTTCCAAAATGATAAAGCCGCGTTTCCGGCAACCTTTCATAATATTCCATACTTCTGTCAATGGCAAGTTTCAGTAATTTCTTATCGAGATCGTCGGTAAAGGATGGGCATTCGACAGGATCAACCAGTGCAAGGGGGGAAACAGGCTTTTCTATTTTTGCCGCGCAACCAGCCAAAACAAGAAGAGCCCATGTCAGAAGAATAAGATTTCCGTATTTCATAATTTTTCACGCTTCCGACATTTTGTGCTTTCGCAACGATGATTTTATAATTCCATAATCATCGCCACTTCGTCACAATAATCGGGATATTTGGGACATTTAAAGCAGTCAGACCATATCTTCTCAGGAAGTGTTGACTTGTCAACCTCCTTAAAGCCCACACTTTTGAAAAACTCCGTTTGATAGGTAAGTGTAAATATTCTGAAAAGATCCAGGGTTATTGCCTCGGAAATACAGGCCTCAACAAGTTTCCCGCCAATCCCTTTCTGCCTGTGTTCTTCCACGACATACAGAGATCTTATCTCCGCGAGATTTTCCCAGAAAATGTGCATGGCGCACAGACCAACGATAGAACCATTATCTCCATCAAGATAAATCAAAAAGTCTCTCAGATTGCCATAAAGATCCATTAACGACCGGGGAAGCATCTCGCCCTTCCCCGCTGATTCGTTAATCATCCTGTGAATAATTTTCACATCACTGGTTTTTGCTTTTCTTAACATTCCAACACCCGGGTTTCAGGTTTCGAGTCAGGGCCAAAAATCAAAAGCATTGAACTCGAAACTCGAAACTTTATTCTTTATTATGCGATGCCTTCAGCATTTCCCCGGCATGTTCCCGGGTTTTTTCTGTGATGTTCACTCCACCCAGCATTCTCGTAATTTCATCGAGCCGTTCCTGCTCTGTAAGAACATTTATTTCTGTGGTTGTTCGATTCCCGGAAACGCGCTTTGAAACAAGGAAATGACCATCTCCGAAGCAGACAATCTGTGGAAGATGAGTAATGCAGATAACCTGGTGATGCTTCGACACTTCCTGAAGTTTTTTTCCTACAATCTCTGCAGTAGCTCCTCCAATGCCAGTGTCTACCTCATCGAATATGATCGTACTGACCGATCCCGTTCGGGCCAGAACCTTTTTCATGGCAAGAACGATACGTGAAAGCTCTCCTCCGGAAGCTATACGATTTAAGGGTTTTAATTCTTCACCAATATTGGTTGAAAGATAAAACTCCACGTTATCCATACCCTTTGAATTCAGCACAGGGTCTCCATCTTCATCTTCAGCCGGTTTATGGAATATAACATCGAATATGGCACTTTCCATCTGTAATGTGTGAATTTCGCTTTCTATCGACGTCTTCAACCTTTCCGCTACTTTAACCCTTTTCTGAGACAAATCACGCGCCATCTCCAGCAGCAATTTCTTTTTCTGAACAATTTCATCCGAAATCTTTTCAATTTCTTCTTCAAAAAAAGATATATCTTCAAGTTCCTCTTTTATTTCTTCTTTCTTGTGCAATACGCTGTCCAGGGTTCCGCCATGTTTTCTCTTTAATCTCCCCAGAAATTCCAGGCGCTCGTCAATTTCCTCAAATCTTTCCGGATCAAACGTTATTTCATTTATATAGTCTCTCAAACGAAACGCAATTTCTTCAAGATTAAAAAATGCAGAATCCAGGCCCTCCGTTGATATTTCGAATTTCGAATCAATTTGTTTTATCTCCCTGACATCATGCATCACCCGGCTCAGTTTTTCCAGGACAGAGCTCTCCCCGGCATAAAGAATTTCATATGACCTGTCGGCATGTTCTCCAAGTTTTTTTGCATTACTTAAAATTTTCTTTTCTTCCTGCAAGGAAATATCTTCGCCAACTTTTATTCCCCCATCTTCAATCTCTTTTAATTGAAACTTTAGAAACTCCTCCTTATCCAACTTTTTGTTATTGGCAGACTTCATTTCTCCGAGCTTTCTATTTAGGATCTGATATTCGTTATAGAAATCGGAGAATTTCAATCTCAGGGTTACCAGATTCCCAAATTCATCCAGTATATCAATATGGTTATCGGCATTCAGTATGGTCTGATGCTCATGCTGACTGCAAATATTGACCAGAGATTCACTTAGAGACGAAAGGATAGAAAGTGTTGCAAGGTGTCCATTGATATAAATCCTGTTCTTCCCTGATCGGGAAACAATTCGTTTAATCACGAGTTCATCATTATCTTCATGATAACCCATGCCATCTAATTTTCTCCTTGTCTGATCATCCTTTTCTTCATCTATTTTAAAAAGAGCTTCGACTACCGCGGAATCTTCAGAAGATCTTATTAAATCGGTAGAAGCCCTGTCTCCGAGCAGAAGACCTACTGCCCCGATTATGATTGATTTACCAGCGCCCGTTTCACCGGAAATGACATTAAGTCCTTCGGTAAAAGAAACCTTCAGATTATCAATAATTGCTAAATTTTGAATTTTCAGTTCCCTTAACATAAAAGGTTCTTCTCCCGATTAGCTGGTGCAATGGGTTCGAGGATTCAAGGTGCCAAACGCTTTATAATTCTCCAGCATTTCACTTGAACCCCTGAATCCTTGGCCCCTTGAATCCTTATAATCATACCAACTCTTCTGGAAATGCTCCACATATCACGGGAGCCCGCCCCATCCTAACTTTGTACGGAGGATTTCCTGATAATCACGATGAGGAGAATCAACAAGGTTAATATAATCGTTCGATTTTTTTACCTCAATTGCATCACCCGATTTCATGATATATGATACCTGCCCGTCGAATATTGCTGTAGCAGATTCCTCTTTCATCCACAAAATCACTTTTATGGTAACATCGGGAGGAAGCATAATCGGTCTGTTTGTCAGTGTATGCGGGCATATGGGATTAATGATAATGGAGTTCAGACCAGGAAAAACAATCGGTCCTCCCGCTGAAAGCGAGTACGCCGTAGAACCTGTAGGCGTTGAAATAATCAGGCCATCCGCCTTGAAAGTGGCCAAATATTTATCATCAACGAATGTTTTCAGATGAATCATCCTGCCAAGGTCTCCTCTGTTAATTACAACATCATTAAGCACCGATTTTTCTATTCCCCGTCCGTCTTCACCTTGAAAGATTGCATCAAGCATCATTCTTTTCGACGTCTTATACTTCCCCTTGAGAATTAACTCCATGGCGCTGAACATTTCGTTTAGATTAACAACTGTCAGAAAACCAAAACCGCCAAGATTGATGCCTATAATGGGCACATCCAGTCCCTTTAACGAACGGCTCGCCACAAGAAGCGTCCCATCGCCTCCAAAAACAACGATTATATCAACAATTGATGCCAGGTCTTCCCTGTTGATACCGGGAGTTATTCCGGCTTTTTCCGCAATTTCATCTTCCAGAAAAACTTCCAATCCCTTTTTTAAAAGCCATTCACACAACCGGCATGTATACTCAACGGCGCTTTCTTTACTGCTGTTTGCTATGACCCCTACTTTTGTAATACTCATTTGACCCTGTTTCCAATATATGACTCGAATCTGGTAACATTCATATACAAATTCTCGGAAATAGCTACCACAAAAAGGTAGCGGTGTCTATTTGTAATTAAGTGAAAGGTATTAGTTCATATATCCGCGATCAGTGATCAACTAAAACACGTTGACTATCCGTTTGTATAAATAAGAGCGCGCGTGATTTCGATATTGATACGCTTATAAACTCAGATCTCTGTCATTTTTGCTGATAACAGGTTAAAATCATGGTAACCGTTCACAGGTTCATGGTTCAGCGTTCAGGGTTAAGGACAAATGCAGCATTAAAGACCTGAAGTCCTCGTCAAAAATGCTCATTTTCGCAAATAATT
>JAGGSD010000216.1 GCA_021159265.1 Syntrophobacterales bacterium
GTGCGAAATTAAATTTTCTTTTTCGTGTTTTCGTACTTTCGTGTTTTCGTGATACAAATATATCTTGTTTGCTCCCGGCTTGTCTGGGTTGGATAATATGAAAAGAATTATAACGAAAAAGAGAGCTCTGGAAATTATTAATAATTTTTCAAGTTCAAAGGTTCTAGTAGTCGGTGACATAATGGTAGATCAGTTTATCTGGGGAAAAGTTTCGCGTATATCTCCGGAGGCCCCCGTGCCTGTTGTTGAGGTTACCTCTGAAACACTGTTGTTCGGCGGCTGTGCAAATGTGCTGAAAAATATATATACCATAGGTGGAAAAGTTGCAGTTACAGGTATTATCGGATCTGATAATATGGGAAGATGGTTAATACGCCGATTCAGGAAAATGGGTATTGGTACAAAAGGCGTTATTGTTGAGCAGAATCGCCCCACTATTGTAAAAACGAGGGTTATAGCGCAACGCCAGCAGGTGGTGAGATTCGACAGGGAAAATAAAGATTCTGCTAATCCTGATAATGTTCAAACAATGCTGGAGTATATTAAATCTGTTAAAGATGAACTGGGGGCCGTTGTTGTTTCCGATTACAACAAGGGGATGGTAACGAAAAAGCTCATTGACGGGATTAGAGATATGATATCAGATACAGATATAGTTTTGTGCGTTGATCCGAAACAAAACGATTTTTCATTTTATGGTGGATGCGACATAATTACACCTAATCACCATGAAGCGGGACGCGCCCTTGGAATGGAATTAATCGGCGAGGATGACATATTAAAAGGAGGCAAAACACTCCTTGAAAAATATGATTTCAAGGCGGTTCTGATAACCAGAGGCGAGGAGGGAATGACCCTTTTTGAAAGAAACGGAGATATTACAAATATTCCCACGGTTGCTAAGGAAGTTTTTGATGTGACCGGCGCCGGTGATACTGTAATAGGTGTATTCGCCCTTTGTGCGGCAGCGGGAGCTCAATTCAGGGAAGCCGCCGCCCTGGCCAATCATGCGGCAGGAATTGTTGTGGGAAAGGTAGGAACTGCCACAGTCACGCAGGATGAATTGAGAAGCACATTATGAGCCAGCCGAAATATCCGGGACCGGTAAAATTGATATCAAGTATCTTTTCCAACAATAAGGACCTGTTAAATATAATAATTAAAGAGCTGTCAAATAAATTTGGAAATATTGACTATATAAGTAAATTCATGCTCTTTGATTATACCGATTATTATGAGAAGGAAATGGGAACGCCTCTTTTCAGGAGGTTCTTTTCCTTTGAAACTCTGATCAATCCCGAAATGCTCCCCGACATCAAACAATATACAAACAAAATTGAGGAAAGATTGTCGGAGGGAGAAAAAAGGCGTGTAAACATAGATCCGGGTTATTTATCCCCGGCGCACTTAATCCTTGCGACAGGGAAGGCTTATACGCATCGTCCCTATCTGAGGGATGGGATATATGCCGATTTAACTCTCATTTATACAAACAATAACTTTAGGTCACTTGATTGGACCTATCCTGATTATTCAAGTGAGATAATCAGGAAAATATTAAATATAATCAGAAAAAAATATCTTATACAGTTGAGGCAGTCAAAAAAACAGTGTAACTACTCTCATAGTCAGGCTGAAGCTATTTAGTCCGTTAGTTGTGAAATTCTTGCAAAAATGGCTTCGGCGTGAGACTTCGGCGTGAGTTCAGCCTTCGGCGAGCTCAGTCGAACCGTCGAACGCTCAGTCGAACGTGCTTCGAATTTCGAATTTCCGGTTTATCTGGGTTAGGCTGAAGGTACCCGAGAAACACGATCGCCACATTTGGCAGAGAAGCGCCTGGCCGCTATCGCGAGCTCAGGCAAAGCAGATTTTTTCATCAAAAATGGCTTCAAAACTTGCAGTACTCCTGCTTTTCCCTGGCAGTCTTCAAGCTAATAACCTGAATGCTTACAAATAAATAATCCACGGAGGAGAAGAATTGTATATGATAAAAAGTATGACCGGCTATGGTAGAACAACATCTGTTTTTGATGGTAAGAATTATATCGTTGAAGTAAAATCTGTTAATCATCGCGGTGTGGAGGTTGTCGTTCGTCTTCCGAATATACTTGCTCCGCTGGAAACGGAGATTAAAAAAGTGATATGTCGAAAGCTTTTCAGGGGAAGAATAGAAGTATACATCCGGGTGGAGTCTGATTTAAATAAAGAAGTGGGGACAAAGTTGGAAGTGAATCTCCCATTGATTCAACATTATTATTCTTTACTAAATCAAGTCAGACAAGAATTTGATCTCAAAGATGAAATAACGTTAAGTATGATTGCCCGTCTTAAGGATGTCTTTTACTATTCGGAATGTGATGTAGACCTTGACGAAATATGGAAACACTTACAAAAAATACTGGTCAATTCAATCGATTCCCTGATAAAAATGCGTGAGAAGGAAGGAGAACTTTTACTCAAGGATTTTGTGTTGCGATTAAATATGATCAGAGATTATCTCAATGCTTTGAAGTTACGGGTACCTCAAGTCCTTGTAGAATATCAGGAAAGGCTTTCAAAACGTATAAATGAATTAACGGATTCGTTAGAAATCGATGAATCAAGGTTGAGTCAGGAAGTTGCTATAATGGCAGAAAAAAGCGACGTGACGGAGGAAATAATTCGTTTTGAGAGTCACCTGAGTCAGTTTGAAGAAATGTTGGAAAGTGGTGGCCCCATCGGCAGGAAAATGGATTTTTTACTTCAGGAAATGCTCAGAGAAGTAAATACAGCGGGTTCCAAGAGCAGCGATGTGAACATATCCCGCAATGTAATAGAAATAAAAAGTGAACTCGCAAAAATGAGAGAACAGGTACAGAATGTGGAGTGAATAATGGTTTAAAGTTTCGAGTTGGGTAAAATTATGAACAAAATTCAATTGGAAAAGGGATTATTGCTGATCGTATCAGCTCCTTCCGGTGCGGGGAAGACCACTATATGTAAGGAAATTTTGAAAATATTGCCGCATCTTCGTTTTTCTGTGTCGTGTACCACCCGCCCTCCCCGTGAGGGGGAACAAAATGGTAAGGACTACCATTTTATCTCAGAAGATGAATTCAGAAACCGCATAGCGAAGGGAGAATTTATTGAATGGGCTGAAAATTATGGTTATCTTTATGGAACATTGAAAAAAGAGATTAAAAAATTTGAAGACAAAACCCTTGATATTCTCCTAGATATTGATCCACTGGGAGCTAAAAACTTAAAGAAAAATTATCCTGATGGTGTATTTGTTTTCATTCTTCCTCCATCTATTGCTATTTTAAAAGAGAGGTTAAAAGGGCGAGGATCGGAAAAAAAAGATATGATAAAGATTCGCCTCAAAAAAGCGATAGAAGAGATAAACGAAAATAAATGGTATGATTATGTAATTTTTAATGATAACATAACTGCAGCTGCCAGTGTTATGAAAGCTATATATATCGCGGAAAAAAGCAAGAGAGAAAGATTGAAAAATAAAATAAATAATCTATTTAATATGCCGGAGGTAAAATAACAAATGGCAAGAGTTACCGTAGAAGACTCTTTAGCAATGGTAAAGAACAGATTTGCTTTGGTTGTGTTGACTGTCCAGAGAACGAAACAATTGCTCAAGGGCTCAAAGCCTCTTATTGGCAGGACGAAAAACAAGGAAATAGTGACCGCTTTGAGGGAAATTGCGGCGGGGAAGGTTAGATTCGCTCATCCTGAATATCTCCGACGTCCGGATATAAATGAAAGGTATGCAAAGAGTGTTTTGGAATCTGCAGGCAGTGAAAAGGAATCATAACTACTCAGGCAGGCACAGAGGGACACAGCACAAAGAATAAAAAATAACAACCAGCGTTGCCTGTGGTCTTCGGCGTGAGCTCAGTCGAACCATCATGTGTATTATTTGGCAGAGTCTTTTTGCATATTGTTATAATAATAGCAAACCAAATACAAATGTAACTACTCAGGTTCACAGTTCAGTGGTTCAAGATTCAACAGTTGAATGAAGAGAAACGGATAATATCTCAATAAACACGGGTAGGGGTGACTTTAGTCGCCCCTGTCGGGAGGTTAAAACCTCCCCTCCCCTCATTTATTGGAACTCTTTTAACCGTGAATGGCCCGACGGTTCGACTGAGCTCATCTAAGACTGTGAACCCCTGGCCCAGACCTGGCTTCCCGGTCCCATTGCGTAGAAACTCCGGGCGCAACATCCAGTGCGATTGTGCGGTGATGCGTATCAAGTCGCGCCAGGGCAGATTTGAACCTGTCAACCTGAGTAGTTACATACAAATAAGCTATGTGTCTTTGAACCCGAGTAGTTACAAGGATTGAAGATATGCAGGTTATCTATGGCGTAAAACCGGTTATGGAAACAATTCTCCATGGCAGGAGAAAAGTAGAAAAAATTATCTTAGCAACGGGAAGAGATAGTCCTGGCATCCGGAAGATAATGAAGTTGGCAGCACAAGAAAAAATATCAGTATATTACAATAATAAAAATTATCTAACCAACATTACGGGCAGTAAATCTCATCAAGGAATTATATGTGTGTGTAACGACTATGAATACACTGGCGTGGATGAGATCATTGCTAATTGCCACGGGTCCATGGAGCATGGATTGGTTCTCATTCTCGACGGCATCGAAGATCCCCAGAATCTTGGTTCAATAATAAGGACAGCTTATTGTTTCGGAGTTAATGGAATTATCATTCCGGAAAATCGTTCAGCCTCTGTTACACCCGCTGTCATTAAGGTATCCGCCGGCGCCGCTCAACATATTCTGATTGCCAGAGTGGTAAATATATCGAGGACAATTGATTATCTAAAAGAAAAGGGGTTCTGGATATATGGAGCCGATGTCTCTTCAGATCAGAATTTTTCTTCCCTCGATTATAGAGGACAAGTAGGTCTCGTAATGGGAAGTGAGGGAAGAGGAATACGATCGCTTGTCAAAAAAAAATGTGACCGTTTAGTTTCCATAACCATGTCAGGAGAAATTGATTCTCTTAATGTTTCTGTAGCGACAGGAATTATCCTTTATGAAATATGGAGAAATCGTGCCAAATATTAGTCGCTTTTGCCAACCCGGACAAGCCGGAAGAGCTCGAAGCTGAAAGCCTGCAGCCGCTCACGGCTTGAAATTGGAAATTAGAAATTCAGGAGAAAAGCATGAGGCCAAATTTCCAATTTCTATTTTCTAATTTCGACGTTCAG
>JAGGSD010000115.1 GCA_021159265.1 Syntrophobacterales bacterium
AAAATCTTTGCCTTCCTTGAACTTGAACAAAATTGAACATTCTGCAAAGGTCTCAAAATAACGTAACTATTCAAGTTCAAAGTTCTGTGCTTCGACCGAACTCGCCGAAGGTCGAGCGTTCGACGGTTCGACTGAGCTCATGCCGAAGTCTTCCTGAAAACATTCAGCCTGATTACATGAGTAGTCACTCCCCAGATCACTAATCATTCAGGATCTTTTTTAATATCTGACTTGGTTTAAAGGATAAAACCCTCTTTGCGGGAATTTCTATTTCCTCTCCGGTCTGCGGATTACGCCCCCTCTGCGCCTTTTTTTCTTTTGTTGCAAAGGTACCAAATCCGGAAATTTTCATCTTTTCTCCACGGGCAAGGCTCTCCTGCATTACTTCGAAAATACATTTTACCATTTCAGCAGAATCTTTTTTTGAAAACCCTAATTTATCATGAACATTTTGAACGATATCCTTCTTTGTCAATGTTCCCATTCTTAAATTTTCACTCCCCTGATTTTAGCGCCGGTTGAATCAACAATTTCTTTTATTATTCTGCTGTGAACTTCACTGATCTCATCATCTGTGAGTGTCCTATCTGAAGAACGATAAGTAAATCTCACAGCAAGACTCTTTTCCCCCTCCGGAATCCCTTTACCACAATATACATCAAAAATTTTGACATCCTCAAGCAATTTTTCCTCTTTCCTCAACACAAGACTCAGGATTTTTTCACTTTCCATCTTCTTATCAATGACAAAAGCAACATCCCTTGAAATAGACGGAACTCTCGGGATCTCTTTATATAACATCTTCTCTGAAAATAAATCTGCAAGCATAAGAAGGTCAAGTTCAAAAACGATAGGTATCTGTGTCAAGCCCATTTTTTCAAGAACTTCCGGATGAATCTCTCCTAAAAATCCGATATCCCTTTCACCCGCCATAACTCTGCAGGATCTTCCAGGATGGAGAAAAGCCAGATCAATATCGGATTTAAATCGCAGGTCACAAATCCCTATGGCATTAAGAAGATTCTCCACACATCCTTTCAAATCATAAAAATCGGAGAGCAACCCTTTAAAGTGCCAGAGGTCATCATATCGTGAACCGGTAATGAGAGCGCCGACTTTTTCCTCTTCATCAGGAAGTTCTTTCCCCTCTTGACTTATGAAAATCTTACCCATTTCAAACATCTTCAGATTGGAATTTCCGGCGTTGATATTTTTCCTCATTGTTTCAAGAAACCCATATACAAGCCCTGTTCTCATAACAGACATATCTTCTGTGAGCGGACTTCTGATCTTTACAAATTTCCGGCCCTTATCATCAGTTTTAATGCCAAGTATGTCGGCTGACTGAGGTGTTGTAAAACTATAATTAATTATCTCCGAATAACCATAACCGTTAAGAATATGCCTCACTTTGTCTTTCAGGATATTTTTTCTGTCCCTCCTTCCAGATCCTGCCGGAACCGCTGGGAGAGACAGCGGGACATCGTCGTAACCATGGATTCTCGCAACTTCCTCAATCAGGTCGATTTCTCTCGAAATATCCACCCTGAAACTTGGAGGTGTCACTAAATAGTCTATATCTTCAGCATGTTGGACCTTCATTTCAAGGCCTTCCAGGACACTTCTCACTTCTTCTGCTTCTATTTTTGTGCCCAGGGTTTCATTAACCTTATGAACACGGAGAGGAATATTCTTAGCTGTTTCTATCTTTTTAGGATATTGGTCTATATAGTTTCGACAAATTGAGCCGCCTGAGAGATCAGCTATCAGTTGAGCAGCTCTGTTCAAAGCCCTTACAATCCCGCCAGAATCTACGCCCCGCTCAAATCGGAAGGCGGCATCGGTGCCCATTCCAAGTTTCCTGGACGCCCTGCGAATTGTCGGAGGATCGAAATAAGCGCTTTCCAGAAACACCGTTTCCGTATCATCGACTACCTCAGAATTTAAACCACCCATGATACCGGCGATGGCAACAGGTTTAGCGCCATCACAAATCATCAAGGTGTCGACGTCCAACATTCTGGACTTTTCATCAAGAGAGATAAATTCCTCTCCTTTTAGAGATCCCCTGACAATTATCCGACCTTCCTCGAGATGTCTGAAATCAAAGGCATGTAACGGCTGGCCTAACTCCATCATGACAAAGTTGGTTACATCAACGACATTATTAATAGCACGCAAGCCTACAGATTCGAGTCTTAATCGTATCCAACTGGGAGACGGCTCGACTCTGACATTTTTAATCATCCTGGCCGTATATCTGGGACAAAGATCGGAATTCAGTATTTCCACAGAAGTTAAATTATTAATATCTTCTCCCTCTTCAGAAAATTTTATCGAAGGATACCTTACTTTTTTACCTGTTATTGCCGCTATTTCTCGCGCAATTCCAATTATGCTTAAACAATCGGATCGATTAGGAGTGACACCTATATCAAATACTGTGTCCTTTAAATTGAGGGCTGCTGAAAGATCCATGCCCAAATCAAGATGTCCAGGCAATATCATAATGCCGGTCATATCCTCGCCAATTCCAAGTTCTTCTTCGGAACAAAGCATACCCTCCGACAACTCTCCCCTTAACCTTGAGCTCTTTATTGTATAGCCACCAGGTATAGTTGCCCCTACTTTAGCAAGCGGAACAATATTTCCCGCCTGGATATTCCGGGCGCCGCATACGACAGGAAGTGTTTCGCTGCCCGTTGTAACCTGGCATAGTGAAAGTTTTTCAGAATTAGGGTGGGGTTTTATGGAAAGAATTTTTGCAACAACGACATCGGAAAATCCAGGGCTTATCTCATTTATGGAATCTACCTCAAGCCCAACCATGGTTAATTTATCGGCAAGCGCTTCAGGACTTAATTCAACGTCAATATAATCTCTCAACCATCTAAGACTTATCTGCATAAATCCCTTACTCTCCTAATCCGAACAAGCCGGAAACAAGATGAACATCGAACGTCCAACATCGAATGTTGAATGGGACAAGGCGGCCAACTGTGAACCTTTGAACTGTGAACGGTTACTAAATTCTTTTGCCGTTTGACTGAGCGTTCGACGGTTCGACTGAGTTCACCGAAGGCTGAGCTCACGCCGAGGTCTCACGCCGAAGCCATTTTTGCCTGCCTGCGTGCCTGCCTGTGCGTGTCCACACGCAGACAGGCAACGCACAGGCAGACAAGAACTTTACAATTAAGGAACTAAAACTGATGCACCTGTAAAAAGTCATCACTCCGGTGAAAACCGGAGTCCAAATGGTCTGCAATTACTTAAAAAGACTCGATTTCGCCCTGTGTTTCCGCGGGGTGACGCGCCGGAATGACGGGAAATGGTGTTCTTCGACTTTTTACGAGTGCATCAAAACTGTTTTAAAAACTTTTGATCATTTTCGAAAAACAAGCGAATATCCGATATACCATATTTGAGCATGGCAATTCTCTCTAATCCAAGACCAAATGCAAAACCTGAAACCGCTTCCGGATCGTAACCTACTGTTTTGAAAACTTCAGGGTCGACCATACCGGAACCCAGGATCTCAAGCCATCCACTCTGACCGCACACCGAACAACCGGCGCCATGGCACATAACGCACTGGATATCGACCTCGGCACTCGGTTCTGTAAATGGGAAAAAACTGGGACGGAACCTGAGCAGTGTGTCTTTGCCAAAAACCTCATGAAGAAAAAAAGTCAAAACGCCTTTAAGATCGCCGAATGTTATTCCTTTATCAACCAGGAGTCCTTCAATCTGATGAAACATGGGGGTATGTGATATATCTGAATCCGGCCTGTACACCTTGCCCGGCGAAATAATTCTGACCGGTGGTTCCTCTTTTTCCATGATCCTGATTTGAACCGGAGAAGTATGAGTACGAAGAACGACATCATCCGTCACATAAAACGTATCCTGCATATCTCTGGCGGGATGATCTTTGGGAATATTCAGAGCTTCAAAATTGTAATAATCAAGCTCTACTTCAGGGCCCTCCACAACATTAAATCCAAGGATAGCGAAAATTTCGCATATTTCATTAGAAACCCTGGTAACAGGGTGGATTTTTCCGTATTCAACTCCTCTTCCAGGAAGGGTTACATCAATTTTCTCTTCCTGCAGAATTCCATCTTTTTTTACAAGGCCGACATTTTTTAACTTCTCTTCTATTCTCTGGGAAAGAGACTCTTTTATAACATTGGAAAGCTGCCCGAGAGCGGGCCTTGCTTCAGCAGGCACATCCTTCAATTTCCGAAGGAACTGGGTGAGGAGACCTTTTCTCCCAAGATACCTGGTTTTTATAGCCAGTAATTCCTCTCTACACACTGCAGAATCCAGTTCTGCATTCGCTTTTTTACGTAATTCCTCAAGCCCCTTTTTCATGTAGCTTGTTCACCTTTGGCAATATTCACAATTTTTAAGAAACCATCCGGATCATTCACTGCTAAATCAGCAAGTATTTTTCTGTTTAGTCCAACCTTGGCTTTGCTGATTCCGGCCATGAACTTGCTGTATGACATCCCATTCATCCGGGTAGCAGCATTTATCCTTGCTATCCATAATTTTCTGAAATCTCTTTTCCTTACCTTTCTATCCCTGTAGGCATATTTCATCGCCCTGTCAACTGCCTCGGTAGCGGTTCTGTATAACCTGCTCCTCGCCCCGAAATATCCCTTTGCCAGTTTCAGGATCTTCCTTCTCTTCTTCCTCGCATGCATGCTTCTTTTTACTCGTGCCATTGTTACCAGTACTCCCAATATCTATTCGTTAAATTATTTGTGACTAGCAGATTTCCGACTTTAGCGTGAGCCCGCGATGAACTCAGACTCCGACGAGCTCAGTCGAGCCATCGAACGATCAAGCAGGAAATAACACAAAGTCGGAAAATCAACTTCTTATACTACTGCCGATTTTAAACCTTAAACTCCTTTGCCACATCAATGTATGACTCTGTTGATTTATGAGGATTTTCGTTCAAGATCAAGGCTGCTGCCTGTGCGTTGCCTGTCTGCACCTGCCTGTGCCGCCTGCACGGCAGACAGGCGGGCACACAGACAGGACATGCGAAAAAAATAACGGTTCGACTGAGCTCACGCCGAAGGCTCGCCGAAGACCGCAGGCATATAGTTGATATTCCGAGGATTATTTTTTGAGCA
>JAGGSD010000008.1 GCA_021159265.1 Syntrophobacterales bacterium
ATATCAACAGAGTCATTAATGCGCTAAATGCCGGCGAATTTAACCAATAAGAGTAAAATGATATTACCGTATATGCCTGCAGCGACATCGTCGGCTACTACCCCGTATCCACCGGGTAAACGCCTTTCACAGAAACTAACCGGATAAGGTTTTACAATGTCGAAAAACCTGAAAAGAATGAATCCAGCCAGGATGTGTAACACCGTCGGGGCAACAAGGAACATGGTAAATTGAAACCCCACGATCTCATCAATTACAATTTCTTGTGCGTCCTTTTTGTTGAATATCCTCTCCGCTTCGCGGGACACAAACACTGCTAAGAAGAAAAGAGCCAATACCGATATTGCATAAACCGGCCAGGTAAAACACGAAAATATCAGGTATACAGGAATTCCTGCCAAAGTTCCTAAAGTCCCTGGAGCATAAGGTGAAAAACCGACACCGAAACCGGTTGCTGTAACTTTTATAAAATTTTCTACCAGAAAAGCACCTCCACAATCTTCAACCGGTAAAGTGAATACCAGCCAAACTCCTTGCATAATATGCAAATCTCTTAGGCGATTTATATATTATAATTATGTATCAATGTAAAGATTTAATGGGACATCTGCATGGCAACGTCAAAGTCATAAATAAGGACGATTTGTCCAAGTCGGCTGCGGTATGCGTACCATAGAATTTTCATGTCGGACATGTAAAATTAGCGATTGGGAGGTAAAAAGGCGGATTCAGGCAGCAGTTATCCATGCCCCGGAGAGCGGCGAATGCAGAAAACCTTGAACCAGGAGTTCCGACAGGTCGGAATTTAAATGCCCAACAACGTCAGACACAAATACGGTTTGGCTGCGATATGGCGCAAGGCAGCCATCGTGCGGGGGCCGGATTTAGTGCGCACCTGAGAACGATCCTCATCAAACGTAACGTCCCGGACATAGTGATTTCGATTTTCAATGCCCCAATGTCCTCTATTGATATCAGGCAGTTGTGCGGGTGATGCCTTCTCAGATGACAGACTGCTGATAAGGTAAACCGTCTCAGAGCTTATTTTGCCCGACTTGAGATGTTCAGTATGGCGATGCAGACAGACGACCCGGCCGTAATTCCGTCAAGGCCGGTAGTATCCCCAGTGAGAAAACCAATTTTAACGCAATTCAGGGTCAAGGACAAATACAAGGCGTACAGGGGAAAAGTGCAACACTATGCCGAAGAGGAAAAAAGTTTGTGGAAAGATTTCCGTCACGGAATGATTATAGAAACAAAGGAATTTATTGACAGAATGCGGTCAAAATATATTCCGGATAATTTTCACAAGGAATTTCCGCAGCATCGAACATTGGGAAAAAGTGTTGATCCGGAAAAGGTGTTGGAAAAAGCAGCCGGGCGAACCAGAATACAAGAAGATTCTGAATTGCGAGTTAAATACAACAATATTTATTCACTATGCAAGATGTGACACCAGCCAACTCTCATTTGCAAAATTAAGTTACTTGGAAGTATCTTGGTTCCGGGGTTGAGGGGCAATGAAAGGCTGAAAACTCTGAAGCGGCAAGGACTGAGGACTGTGAGAACTCAGCAATGAGGGCTGAAGGCTGAAGGTTTTTCCTTCAGCCTTCAGTATTACTATTTACTCCGGTCAGCCGGTAATACTTTTTAACTCTTCTATCAATGAAGGAACAATCTGGCGGAAATCAGCCGCTATGCCATAATCGGCAGCCTCGAATATAGGCGCTTTGGAGTCCTTGTTGATGGCGACTATAACCTTTGAATCCTGTATCCCAACCAGGTGATGCACCGCTCCCGACACGCCAAGCCCTATGTAAAGACTGGGACGTACTGTCTTGCCGCTTTGCCCGATCATCTGACTCTCCAGGTCCGCCCAACCTTCGTCACAGGGTGGTCTTGTGGCTCCCACACTTCCATTCAATGCATCGGCCAATTCTTCTACAAGTTTCCAGTTCTCTTCGCCTCCTATTCCGAAACCACCGGCAACTACCACATCGGCAGATTCAACAGGTCTGGCTGTAAGTTCTTCCTTAGAGGTACCCAATACTTTTATGTTAATATCTTCCTGCCTGAGTTTGACCTCAACCTTAACTACATCCGCCTTTCTTCCTTCAACCCTCTCCAGCTTCTGGAAAAACCCGGGTCTCGCTGTAGCCATCTGCGGATAATCTTCAGGACAAATGATATCTGCCATTACCGCTCCGCCAAAACCCGGAACTTTGCCGAGAAGTTTCCCATGTTCATCAACATCAAAACCAATACAATGAGCAGACAAACCCGTATTGACCTTGGCTGCAACTCTCGGGGCCAGGTCTGAACCGATATTGGACGCTCCAACTATCATCATGCCCGGCTTATACTGTTCAATCAATTCCTGCATCAATACAGCATAAGCGTCACTGTTATATACTTCGAGCAGGGGGTCATCCGCAACGTAAACCGTATCAGCGCCGTATGCTCCAAGTTCATCAACCATTGATCCGGTCTGATATCCAAAGAGCACGGCTTCCAGTTTCTCGTTCACTTTACCGGCGAGCTCCCGGCCTATTCCCAATAACTCCAAGCCGACTTCGCTAACTTTTCCCCCTCTCTGTTCTATAAAAACCCACACACCTTTACCTTCTTTCATACTACATCCCTCCTATATCCTATGCTTCGGGAAGCACTTTATCAGTCTGTAATTTTTTAACCAACTGTCTGGCAATATCAGCCGGCTCACCTGTCAACATCTCACCTTTGCGCTTTAACTCAATTGTAGTCACACCTGCAACCTGAGTAGGTGATCCGGAAAGTCCCAATTTGTCCCTGTCCACTTCAACATCGTTTATCGACCAGCAGTTGATCTTCCTTTCCTGCGCCCATACCGCTCCCCATATATTGGCGAGACGGGGTTCATTTATCTCTTTATCTACTGCTATCACCACAGGGGTTTTTACTTCCACATCTATTGAACCAAACTCTATACGGAACTTGGCTTCCAGCTTATTATCCCCTGTCAGATCAATTTTGGTGATATGAGTAAGATGTGACATTCCTAAAAACTCGGCCACCTGTGGCCCAACCTGCCCTGTGCTTCCATCCAGACTCTCATTCCCCAGAAAAACCAGGTCAACATCTCCCAGTTTCTTTATACCGCTTGCCAGAACATAGGCGGTAGCCAGGGTATCCGCGCCGGCAAAGGCCCTGTCACTGAGAAGAACCGCTTCGTCAGCACCTAATACTATGGCCCATTCAAGAATCTCTTCCGTGCCGGGAGGTCCCATACTTACCACTGTTACCTTGCCGCCCCTGGACTCTTTTATCCGCAGCGCTTCTTCCAGGGCATTGAGATCTAACGGACCCAGTGCAACAGGTATCCCCGCACGGCGGAGGGTCTGTGTCTTGGGATCAAGGCTGATTTTATCCCAGAATCTCTGATCCGGGACCGGTTTTATACATACAACTGAATGTAACTCTTTCATAAGTCCTCCTTTACAGTATATAGAATCCACTGGTTTCAGCGGGATTAGCTCCCATCACGGGATTTGCTCCATTGATAGCAGAAGCGGCAATGGTATCCTTCATGATCTCATCCGTTCCGCCACCGGCAATTAAACAAGGCGCATAGCGATAATACATCTGGGGCATATATTCATCCATAACCCCTGACCCGCCATGGATGTTAATAGCATGAAGAGATGCCCTTATCGCCGCCTGAGTACAGTAATATTTTGCAATAGACTGCTCCTGGCTGGAATTCATGCCCTGATCCCGCAACCAGGCTGCCCTGTATGTCAGCGCTCTCGATGCGGCCAGATCAATGTACATATCGGCGATGCGATGCTTGATGGCCTGCAGGTCATGAATCGGCTTGCCGTACAGAACTCTCTCTTTGGCAAATTGAATGGAGGATCTGCAACTGCCAAGAATACAACCTAAAAGCATGGCAGAAATACCCATCCTTCCAACATCCCAAACCGCCAGAAATACAGGACTTATTCCTCTACCAACGCCAGGCGGAACAATATAATTACCGGGCACCCGAACATCGGTGAATGAAACAGTGGCCGTAAGGTTCCCTGCCATAGATTTTTCCACCCGTTCCACCTTATACCCCGGCATATCTTCTTCTACGATAAACGCAGTCATCGAACGCGCCCCTCTCGTAGCAGGATCCTTGGGATCGCCTGTTTTCAGCAGAATCATCCCGAATTCAACCTTATGGCCATCAGATATGAAGCACTTTCTTCCATTGATAATCCAGTCATCGCCGTCTCTGCGAGCGGTTGTCGTATAATTCATCAAATCGGATCCGCCCTGCGGCTCATTGATAAAAGGAGCGGCTGAAGCTTCGCCTTTGAGAATCAGGGGCATCCATTTTTCCTTAACTACACCACCGGTAGCCTTGGCAAAAACATAAGCGAATTCCCTATGCAGACTTGATACCATACGCGGGTATGCCGCTGACAGCTCCTCTTCCATCACTACTCTTCCCACCTGTCCCAGGCCGGTTCCTCCTTCGTCACGAGGTATCATGGCAAGATGAAACCCGGCTTTCGCCTCTTTTACCGCTAATTGCTCTTCAAACTCTTCGTCTTCCACCCTCAATTTGTCTCGATGGGGGATGATCTCCCGCTCGGCAAATTCCAGGGCAATCTTCCGCGCTAATTCCTGTTCATGCGTCATTTTAAAAGACATTCCTTATACCTCCAGTTATTCTATATATTACACTACCTGCTATATTTGGATAACCAACACCAAAAAGATTTACTTGTGATCATAGGGTTCACATAACTCCATTAATATGCCAAAGGTTGATTTGGGATGTGCAAACGCCACTTTGCCGTGGGCCCCGGGCCGCGGAGCTTTGTCAATTAGCGCAATGCCTTCCTTCTCCAGTTGTTTCATCGCCGCCTCGATATCATCCACACAGATTGCAAGATGGTGCATCCCTTCTCCTTTGGAGTCGATAAACTTACGCATAATATCACCCACGCTTCCCGCCGGTGGCTCTTCCAGGGGCGACATTAACTCAAGCGAGCTTTCCCCGATATCCACGAAAGCCATCGCCGCCCCCATTTCCTCTTCCCTGCTAATTGGCGTTGAAGTTAGACCAAGCACATCTTTATAAAAAGATACCGCTTTCTCGATATCCTTAAC
>JAGGSD010000222.1 GCA_021159265.1 Syntrophobacterales bacterium
TTTGTCATTCGATATTGTTTCGAGTTTCGAAATTCGATATTCGGATTTAAGTTTAGCAAAAACTTATCAGCCATAATGAAATTCTTTTGCCGTTCGACTGAGCTCACGCCGAAGCCATTTTTGCAAGAATATTACAACTAAGGGACTAACCTTCTCACCCCCGGCCCTTGTAAACTGATACTCCTATTTCAGCTTGTTAAGTCTCTCGGCATGCGAGACAACATCCGTCAGTCTAACCCCGAACTTCTCATTGACCACAACCACTTCACCTCTGGCAATCAATCGATCATTGACAAAGACCTCCATTGGTTCTCCCGCAAGCTTCGTCAACTCTACAACCGAACCCTGGCCTAACTGAAGAAGCTCGCTTATCATCATCTTTCCTCTGCCAAGCTCAACAGTCACTGTAAGTGGTATATCCATAAGAAAATCGATATCCAGTGATGCTTTTTTTGTTTCACCTTGTTTTATTTCTTCGAACCTGACACTGTTGACTTCTTTTTTTTCAACCGGCCCGGCAGATGCCTCCATCTCCTCTTGAACATCGTCCCAGCCGATTTCTTCATTTTCTTTTGTTTCTTTTATTTCTTCCGACGACTCATTCTGTTCCATATCGATACACCTCTTCTCCGGCAATATAGGTTCAGGGTTCAGCAATTTTCTTCTTTTTGCTTTTAAGTTCAGTAACAAGCTCGCGTTCTGCCCGCTCGTGCCTTGCAGTGGCAAGTAGAGAGGTTCAGTTTAACTTTTAACCTCGAACCTTGAACCTTGAACCCTGAACCTGTTTACTTGCCAACAATTTCAGATATCTCCACCGCCTGGCTGCCTTTATAAATCCCCGGTTGCCCCTTAAACTTAAGTATATCTTCTACATAAACATCCAGACCATCACTGAAATATCGATCCAGGGGAATCACATCTCCCTTTTCCAGACCCACAACTTCCCTCCCGCTCAGCTCCGCTCTGCCCAACTCGACAGTCAGGTTTACATTTGAACATTTAAGACCCTCCATAAATCTGCTCATCCACTCTTTATCAACCTCAAGCCTGTCCGCCTGATAACCTCCCTGCAATTTTTCCCTGATCGGCGCTATTGTCGAATAAGGTATGCAAAAAGTCATCATGCCCGAAGAAAACTCAAGGTCGATTTCAAATTGCACAACAATCACGACATCGGTAGGCGCCACAATTCGCATATAATTGGGGTTGGTTTCCGATCTCTGATAGACGACATCAAGTTTCATGGTTATCTCCCATACTTTTTCAAAATCAGACAACGCGCTCAACACGATCTTTTTTATCAGATTATTTTCTATGGCTGTAAAATCTCTTCCCTCGATTTTAAACTCCGCCCGCCCGGACCCTCCAAAGATAATGTCAACCAGCGCAAATATGGCCCGTGCTTCAATGACAAGTAGTGAACTGCCCCTTAATGGATTCATTTTAAAGGTGTGGAGACTCGAAGGCACGGGAATTGATTTCATAAATTCTCCATACTTGGTCATGTTCACCGATAAGGCATTTACACTGACAACTTTTCTTAACAATGATAAGAGGGTTGTCCTGAATGTCCTGGCGAACTTTTCGGTTATCATCTCCAGGGTCGGCATTCTCCCCCTTATGATTCTATCCTGACGGGTTAAATCGTATGGCCGGACCGCTGACGGATCATAAACTTCTTCCTGCTGTTCCGTCTCGATCTCACCATTCGACACTCCCTTTAAAAGTACGTCCACCTCTTCCTGTGACAGTATCTCAGACATCTATATCTCCTTCAGGGTTCAAGGGTTCAGGGTTAACAGTTAATTGTTTGCCTCGTTCCCATGCTCCTGCGTGGGAATGCATAACCTCTGAACCCTGAACCCTGAACCTCTATTGTATAAGAAACTCGGTAAAGTAAACTCTTCTGACATGACCTTTAGTAAGATAGCTGTTCAAACGCACGGCAATCTCGTCTCTGAGACGCTGTTTCCCCACAAAGCCTGCCACATCATTATATCTTTTTGATGAAAGGAGGCCTATGATGCTGTCCGTAACTTTCGGTTTCAACATGTCCAGCTCCGCCACACAATCCTGACCGGACACCTCGACCTGAATTGTAACCTTTAAGTACCTTTCACCGTTATCATCCATTAAATTTACGATCAGACTGTCCATAGACCAGATGACCGGCTTCTGAACAGTCTGTTCCCTGGCTGCATTTTCTGAACCGGAAAGGTGCGTCTCATAGTACTTCCACCCCAGGAAACCCCCGGCTCCAAGAATTGCTACCATAAAAATCACTGCAATCCATTTAATGATTGATTTTTTCCCTTTTTTTGGTTTTTTTTCTTCAAGTTGTTCATCCTTCTCTTCTTCAACCATTGCGGCCTCCTCAATTTTTTTGTAACCGTTCGCAGATTACACGGATTCAGACCACGTCAAAACCCGTAAACCGTTATGCATTCCCAGGATTAGAATGTAAGAGGGTAAGAAACCTCTGCTCTTCTAATCTTCTGTTCCTCTAACATTCTCACCTTCTATTCTCTGTTTCTTCATCTGCAACCGTTCACGGAACGTTGAAATTAGAAAGTAGAAATTGGAAATTGGGCATTCATGCTTTTGCAATGTTCTCCCCAATTTCTACTTTCCAATTTCAAGTTTCAAGCCGTGAACGGCTGCCTTCATCTTTTCTCACTCAAAATTCGATGTTTGATGTTCATTTTTTAATGTTAAAATGACCTCCACCCTCCTGTTGAGTTCCCTGTTATGATCGCTTACATTCGGGAACAGGGGTTTTGAGTCCGCATAACCTGCCGCAGAAAGCCTTTCCGGGAGAATACCGCCTTCGGAAATGAAATATTTGACAACATTTACGGCCCGCGCCGTTGAAAGCTCCCAGTTTGATGAAAATTGGTTATTACTTATAGGGATATCATCTGTATGCCCTTCTACTCTTATCTGACAATCAGTCTCTTTAAGAATGGAACACAGGGCCTTAATAACTTGGAGGTTTTTTGCTTTAATTTCGGCTGAACCGGTTTCAAATAACAATGTATCCCTCAGGATCGCAGAAACCCCTTCTTCAACCACTACAGCATTCATTTCCCCTATCTCATTTATACGATCAGACAATTCTCTTTTTACCATGCGATCCGTTATGGCCACACCACTGAGAGGTTTAACAAAAGGTGTAAATACTTTGATATCTAATAGTTCCCCACTCTGCAGAAACCCGCAGGCGCTGCTTAAGGAATAAGAGGCTTCCTTCACTTTGGCAACATCAAGTTTTGAAAGGGAAAGGACTAAGACCATAAATGTAAGCAAGAGCGTTACCATATCATTGAAGGTTGTAAGCCATTTCCCTCCTTTATCTTCCGAATCTTCATACTTGTTATTCATCCGGCGCCCCAGGATCAAATCTATAGTTCAAAGTAAAATTCAACTCTCCGGTTCTTCTGTCTGCCTTCGGGGGTAGCATTTGACGCAACCGGATGATATTGACTGAATCCGACTGCAGAAAGCCTTTCCGCGGGAAGTCCTCCTTTCTCAAGGAGATACCGCAGGACACTGACCGCCCGGGTCGTTGACAGTTCCCAGTTAGAGGAAAATTTGGAAGTATGAATCGGAACATTATCCGTGTGTCCCTCCACCTTTACAAAACAGGAAGTTTGTTGAGCAATCTCTATCATCTTATCGATGTAGGGATATGCATTTTTGTTTAACTCAGCCACTCCCGACGGAAAGAGTATGTTGCTTCCGAAAGTGGCCTTGAACCCCTTTTCAGTCTTTTCGATATGAACAGATTCGGTTAACCCTAATTTCTTGTAATATTGTTGTAAAGATGCCATGCTTTGCAACATGATAGCTTCTTTTCCGCCTTCCATCAGCATGCTGTTCGTGGCAGTACTATACATCTTACCCGCACCCGGTGTTGTAGCCGTAGTAGCAAAGCCGCGCGTAAAGTTCGTTACCTTGTTACCTTCAATCGTCGAATACGATACAAGCATGGCAAAAAGGGCCACCAGGATCAGCACAAGAGAAGTGTATATTATCTCCCAACCTGCAGCAGGGGCCTCTTTTTTCTTCTTCCTTGATTCCTCTTCCATATCTAAGATATGCTTCACTTTGTTCGGCATAGGGTTCAAGGAATCAAGGGGTCAAGTGAAAAACCCTTAGCCCTCCTTTTACCCAATCGCTTGAACTCTTGAATCCTCGATTCCTTGAACCCTTTTAATTGTAAACATTATAACATACCGACAGCTATGACATCTTTACAATTAAACTTTAAAATTCCAAGACGTTAAAACACGCTTTTTCTCTTTTTGGGCGGTATAAACGAATGGAGCTTATCTTCCAGCACCCTTGGATTGTCTCCCGACTGGATAGAAAGGACGCCGCTTATTATCAACTGCTTTTGCATAAGTTCGCTGTTGCTTCGTGTCTTCAGTTTGCCTGCGGCCGGCAGAAAAACCAGATTTGCCAAGAGTACGCCATAAAAGGTGGTTACAAGAGCAACAGCCATGGCTGGTCCTATGGAGGACGGATCATCCATCTGCACCAGCATTTTTATCAATCCTATCAGGGTCCCAACCATACCCATGGCCGGCGCAAAATTCCCCATGGCTGTAAATATCTCAGCTCCCAGCCTGTGCCTCTCGGAAATGTACTCAAGTTCGGTATTCAGAATCCTGGAGAGGACGGCCGGCTCAACGCCATCTATCATCGATGTCATCCCTTTGGCAAAAAAGGGATCTTTAATATCTCCCACTTTGTCCTCCAAGGCCAGTATCCCGTCACGCCGGGCGATCCTCGACATCTCAACCAATGTCTTTATGACCATTTCCGCATCCAGCTCTTTTTGAAAGAACACATTCTTTGCCACCTTCGTCACCCCGAAGATATCCGACATGGGATAATTGATAAGCACGGCGCCGAGAGTTCCGCCCATAACAATCATCGCGGAGGGGACATTTAAAAACCATCCCAATCCACCGCCCATACTCATGGCGCCGATCACAAGGCCAAATCCGACTATAATTCCCAAGATAGTTGATATATCCATTTCAGGTTATGGGAAAGCAAGGAGTGTGCCATGAGGGGTCAGGGGTCAGAGGTCGGGGGTGAGAAGGTGAGAAGGTGAGAAGGCAGGAAGAGCAG
>JAGGSD010000259.1 GCA_021159265.1 Syntrophobacterales bacterium
TGTCCAGTGAAATCAACAAGTTATATTAAATTCGCCCAAACGAGTTACTTGAAAGACTGGATTCCGGCTTTCGCCGGAATGACTGGAAATGGTATTTTTCGACTTTTTATGAAAGTATCATAATTACTAAAAAACCAATTTGCTGCTTGACATTATACGACATAAAAATATATAAGCCATTTTCTGATTAATCAGTGTCCCCATCGTCTAGAGGCCTAGGACACCGGCTTTTCACGCCGGCGACCGGGGTTCGACTCCCCGTGGGGACGCCAAGTTAATTACGGAAAAGCCCTGCTCGCCAGGGCTTTTCTTGTCTGATCTCGTTCACTCCCAGGCAAAATCAGACGTAACTACTCAGGTTGGCAGGTTCAAGGTTCACCGTTCACGGTTAAAAGAGTTCCAATAAATGAGGGGAGGGGAGGTTCTAACCTCCCGACAGGGGCGACTGAAGTCGCCCCTACCCGTGTTTATTGAGATATTACTCGTTTCTCTTCATTCAACTGTTGAACCTTGAACTACTGAACTGTGAACCTGAGTAGTTACAATCAGACAATGAAGTATGTTCTGCAGAAGCTACTTCTGACTTGATTTTCAAAATCTCATTTATATTTTTCAGAAAAGCATCCACAACATCAGGATCAAAATGCTGTCCGCGTTCTTTCTTGATGATATCAATCGCAACTTCTACAGGAAAGGGATCTTTGTAAGGGCGTTTGGACGTGAGAGCGTCAAAGACATCCGCCAGGCCAACAATCCTGCCGACCATAGGAATTTCATCCCCGGAAAGGCCCTGCGGATAGCCCTTGCCGTTCCATTTTTCATGGTGGGAAATGGCGATTTGCTCTGCAATTTTCAGGAGTTTTGCTCTGGAATTAGCCAGGATTCTGGCTCCCATGGCGGTATGAGTTTTTATGGTATCGAATTCCTCGTCTGTCAATTTTCCAGGTTTCATTAATATACTATCCGGAATGCCTATCTTCCCAATATCATGCATAGGGGCAGCATAAAGGATATTCTGAACATCCCTGTCCGGCAGCCCGAGTTTTTCAGCTATCAACGCAGCGTATCTACTCATGCGGATAATGTGGTCGCCTGTATCCTCATCTTTATATTCAGCCGCAAGGACTAGTCTGTGAATGGTATCGAGATAGGCCTCCTGGAGCTCCTGATTGGCGGCTTTCAGTTTCAGGATGGCGCTGTTCAGATCATCGGCATATTTAGTAAGTTGCTGATTGGCAGCGTCAAGCTCTTTTCTCTTCTGTTTTTCAGATTTGTAGACTTCGGCAAGGTCTCTCGCATATTTTCTTAGTTGATCAGCATCGGAAGAATCGGCAAGTAAACTATTTTTTCCCATGAAAATGCTCCTTCGTTATTTGTCATCCCACGGAAGCGTGAATAAAAGCTTCACAGAATATAGACAATGTCATTGCGAGCAATAGAGAAATGGCGTGCCTCCTCTGCGGGACATAGAGCACTCACTCTACGTAAGTAAATTCAACTATCCGAGAATCTCTTCCACCTTTCTAATCAAATCCAGAGGGCTGAAAGGTTTGGTAAAATAGTCATCCGCTCCGGCTTCAAATCCCTTTTCTCTGTCAGTTTCTTGCCCTTTGGCAGTCAGCATGATTATGGTACAGTCTTTTGTCTCAGAGTCACTTTTTAAGATCCGGGTTGCTTCCAGGCCGTCAATTTTCCCGGGCATCATGATATCCATAATTGTCAGGTCAGGTTTTTCAGCCTTCACAATCTCAACGGCCTCTTCCCCGCTTTTAGCCTGAAGAATCCGGTAATCTGCTACCCTGAGAGTAATCTCCACCAGCTCTCGAATCTGTAGTTGATCGTCTACTATAAGAATCTTTTTCATCTTATTATTCCTCTTCCATAATAGATTCTATGGCTTTTTTAAGTTCATTTTCTCTGAACGGTTTTATTATATAGCCTCTTGCGCCCATCCTGATTCCCTTTTCTTTTTTTCCTTCAACTACAGTAACAAATATGACCGGAATATCTCTGGTAAGTTCGTTTCGCTGCAGGCTCTCAAAAATACTAAATCCATCCGCATCAGGCAACAAAACATCAATGGTTATTAAGTCAGGCTGATATTCAACTACCTTGTCCGCAAAATTTTTCCCTCTTGATGAAACGGTTACCTGATAACCCTCTTCTCGCAGGTAAAATCTTATCAATTCTGCAGTGGCCTCATCATCCTCAAGAACCATTATTTTTTTGGTCATGTGCCTGTTTCCCCTTATCCTGAATTGGGATCGTAAACCTTACTGCTGTTCCGTTGCCCAGCCCACTATCAACCCAAACCTTTCCCTGGTGCGCCTCAACAATATATTTGACGATAGTCATGCCCAGCCCTGTCCCTTCAGGCGCCGAGTCAGAGACGTCACTCCTGTAAAACTTATCAAATATTTTCTTAACCTGTTCAGGTGACATCCCAATTCCCCTGTCTTCAACTGATACCTGGTAACAGTTTTCAGACACTTCACCAACTACACGTATAACGCCGCCTTCAGGAGAGTACTTGACCGCATTGCTGAGGATGTTGTTTAAGACTTGTTCCATTTTTTCCTTATCCATGAACAACTTTACGTGTTTATCTGTCAAGACTACCTCAAACCTGTGTTTTTGGAATATATCCTGAAATTGTGAAATTACGTGCTTGATTATTTCATCGGCCTCACATTGCTCTTTGCTAAGAGTAAATCCCTGTTCCGACTCTATACGGGATATATTCAGAAGATCGTTGACAATCTCTGCCAGTGTTACGGCCTGTGTATTGATATATGAAAGGAATTTTTTTCTCTCTTCATCAGTAATGTTATCTCTTGTGAGCAATATTTCTGAAAATCCCTGAATGGATGTCAATGGAGTCCTGAGTTCGTGGGCCGCCGTAGAGACAAACTCCGTCTTCATCATGTCCACTTCGCGTTCGTGTGTCACATCATGGATGATCATTACAATTCCGATTTCCTCGCCATTTTTGTCATAAATAACCGAAGTCCGGCCACGCAGAATCCGGGAATGTTTCGGGTCGTCCCCCGGCAATTCAAAGTCAAACTGGTACCCCGTGGTCTTTTTATTAAAGGTATATCTGATCTTTTCGCGGAGTGTCTTATCCTCGATCGCAAAATCTATTGGCCGGTCAATTACCTCACTCAGGCGAACACCTAACAGGTCTTCACCGGCCTGGTTCATTAAAATAATGTTGTTGTGTGTATCTGTTACTATCAAACCGTCGGCAATGGATTTGAGAATGCCATTGATTTTATTCCGCTCCTCTTCTGTGTCATTAAGGGCTTGATTGAGGGCTCTTGTTCTTTCTTCTATCATACCTTCCAGATTTTCAGAATATTCCTTTAATTTTTCTTCAGCCTGCCTGATCTCGGTCATGTCGCGAGCGGCGGCGAACACCCCGGTTACCTGTCCTTGTGTATCTTTATAAGCGGAGGCATTACAAAAAACAGGGGTAATCCTTCCATCACGGTGTTTGATCTCAAGAGCATAATCCCGAAGATAGCCATCTCGAAAGACCTGTTGGTAACCCTCGCGAGCCGTGTCCGGATCAGTGAAGTAGTTTGAAAAGTCCGTTCCGATGATCTCTTCGCTGGATACTCCTGTGATCAATTCCGTGGCGTGATTTACATCAGTAATCTTACCCTCGGATGATATTGTCATTAAAGCATCCGGGCTGGTTTCAATGAGCCCGCGTGTATATCGTTGCGATTTTTTCAGCGCCTCCTCCGCTCGCTTGTGTATTTCTATCTCTCGCTGTAAAGATTGTGCCCGGCGATAAAAGACAATGAAAAAGAAAACACCGCCGGAGACCAGAATAAGGATAATAAAAACCAGTGTGTATAGATGATTACGATGTATTTTACTAGTGATTCGCTCCACCTCGCCGGCAGGGGCGCATACAGCTACGGACCAGGTCTTGTCAAAGACATGAACAGGCGTGTAGGCAATAAGCTTTTCGGTTTCCCCTTTATGTTCCCGATGCCATCCCGAAACGTAGCGGCCTGTTCCTTCCTCACCGGCCATCATCTTCTGCTGGATATTGTTTATTGCATCGTAGGATAGATCGGGATTTGTTTCCATCCGCACCGCGCAGGCATCTCGGCCCACAAACTCCTTTTCGTGGTGTGCCAGGAAGATACCCTCTTTATTCAGCATCCAGGCATAACCGGTCTCGCCCGATATAATGGGTGAAATAAATATATTGGCCAGAGTTTTTGGGTCGAAAGAACAGTTTATGACCCCGTTGAATTCTTTAGCTCCCTTTTCATTTTCAACATAGACCGGTCTTGCCACCCGTATGCGTCGCTCTCCCATTTCGTTGATGATCAGCCCGGAGATGACAACCCTGCCGGTCTCTTTGGCCTTTTGAAACCAAGCCTCCCGGCTGTAATCCCGTCCTATCAGGGTTTTTCGCCAGTTTTCATTGGGATAGATGAACCGGAGAACGCCGTTTTTATCCAGCCTGCGTGATGATGTTTCCGGTGGAAATGTTTCGTATATAACTTTCATTTGATCAAGTATCCCTGGTTCCATCCTCTGCACCACCGGCAAAGTTGACAAGGCGAGCATGTCATTATTGACATCGGCAATAAAAGTCTCGATTCCCGCAGCGACCGAGCGAACCAGTATCAATTGTTGCTTGTTAAACTGCTCAGTAGCCGACCGTGTTATTTCACGATAATCCTTTTGACTGAGAAAGATTGTCACAGCGATAGCGGCCAGGGTAATAGTAATTATGATAAGAATATGCAGGAATAGAGAGGGACGTTTTCCGTTTATATATGAAAGGACTTCCTCTTTTGAGGCATGGGATTTTTCAATAGGGGAAATCGGTGAAGTCTTCATATCTTAGCTCCTTGTAAATAGGCTGTGCTTCCCCCGTAAATGACGGAAAAACAAGGATATTGCACGAAATATGTGTAATCATAGCCCTTTTAATCTGTCAAGAAAAACTATTCTAAAAAATATTCACCTGCCATACATACTTATAAGCATGTTTGATGCCAACCCAACTTTGATGCACCCGTAAAAAGTCCAAAAACTCCCTCTCCCTTGATGGGAGAGGGTAGGGGTGAGGG
>JAGGSD010000376.1 GCA_021159265.1 Syntrophobacterales bacterium
TTCCCGTTTAGATATTTGTATTTTTGTCATTCGATATTGTTTCGAGTTTCGAAACTCGACTTCGACGTGAGACTTCGGCGTGAGCTCAGTCGAACGCTCAGTCGAGCCGTCAGGCGTATCATTATGACAGAGATTTTTTGCATTTTGTTATATATAATAACAGCAAAGCAAATAAGCTTTGTGCCTCTGTGCCTTTGAACCTGAGTAGTTACCAATTTTTTATTAAAGGATAGAGTAAATATGGTTTGCATGTAAGATCTTTGCCTGATTCAGATTATTTTTTTTTGCGTTATTTCTTAGAAAGATAGGGAAGGAGGGAAAATTGCTATTTGATTTTATATTGGGGATGTTTTCCAATGACCTGGCGATTGATTTAGGAACGGCTAATACCCTTGTCTATGTGAAGGGAGAAGGAATTGTATTGAGCGAGCCGTCAGTTGTTGCTGTTCACAGGGACTCGAGAGGCATTAAGAGGGTGCTTGCCGTAGGAGAAGAGGCAAAGAAGATGCTCGGGAGAACGCCTGGAAATATCGTGGCCATCAGACCCATGAGAGACGGTGTGATAGCAGATTTTGAGATTACAGAAGCTATGTTAAGACATTTCATTCAGAGCGTTCATAACAGAAAGGCCTTGGTACGCCCGAGAATAATTATATCCATTCCTTCGGGAATTACACAGGTTGAGAAACGGGCTGTCAAAGAAACTGCGGAGTCAGCGGGAGCCAGGGAGGTTTATCTTATTGAGGAACCCATGGCAGCGGCAGTTGGCGCCGGGTTACCTATAACAGAACCAATAAGTTCGATGATTGTCGATATTGGAGGAGGGACAACGGAAGTCGCCGTTATTTCACTGGCCGGGATCGTTTACTCAAAATCCGTTCGTGTTGCCGGAGACAAGATGGATGAAGCTATTGTACAGTATATGAAGAGAAAACATAGTCTCCTTATTGGAGAGCGGTCGGCTGAAATTATCAAAACCACGATAGGGTGCGCATATCCGGATACCGAGTTAAGAACAGTTGATGTTAAGGGCAGAGATCTAATATCGGGTATACCTAAAATTATAGAAATTACCTCTGAAGAAATAAGGGAAGCAATGATGGAACCGGTAAGTATAATTGTGGACACAATAAAAGACGCCCTAGAAAACGCCCCTCCGGAGTTGGCTGGTGATATCGTTGACAGGGGCATTGTGTTGACAGGCGGAGGGTCACTTTTAAGAAATCTTGAGATACTGTTGAGAGAAGAGACCGGACTTCCCATTGCCACTTCGGATGATCCGCTTTCTACAGTGGCAAAGGGCGCCGGGATGGCTCTTGACGAGATAGATCTTCTAAGAGAGGTTGCCATTCAACTGTAAACTGCTTATCTGGTATTCTAATGCGCAAAGCCGCAAAGGTAAAAGGATTAAAGGATTAGGGATTAAGGATTAAGGATTAAGGATTAAGGATTAAGGGGTAATCCTGTAATCCCTCTAATCTAGGAATTTGACCTTTAGCCTTTTGTTGCTGCCACCAATATCTGTGCGAAAAACGCCTGTCTGCGTGCCTGCCTGTCTGCCGTGCAGGCGGCACAGGCAGACGCAGACAGGCAACGCGCAGGCAGGCAGCTGTTGATGATAAAGACTTTAACCCCCCGATCCCTGAATAGTTACTTGTTTTCCTTTTCACTGATGATTGAGATTCGCTTCCCTGAGGCAAGTTGTTCCGCCACATTTTTTCCGGATGAAAAATGTCATTTCTTAAAAAATACCAATCAATTATCGTAGCATCCATCCTTATTGTTATTTTTATGACAGGTCTCTCTTTACTTTTAAAACCTGCGGGTAAAACCGGTTTTTTAAAAAAAATGGTGCTAGAGGTAGCGATACCTGTAGAAAGTATGGTTAATTTATCTATCAGAGCCATTGGTGAAGTATGGAACCGGTATCTCTTCCTGGTCGGCCTGGAGGAAGAGAACAAGACTCTAAAAAAAAGGATTTCGTCTTTAACAGGTGCAATTAATGCTCATCGTGAAACGTATCTTCAATGTGCAAGATTAAGAAAGTTATTAAACCTTCAAGAGAGTTCCCATTTTCAAACGATAGCCGCCAAAGTTGTGGGTCGGGAACGAGCTTCTGTATTCAAAACGATATTGATAAACAAGGGAACTTCCGATGGGCTTAGGATAGGGTTGCCTGTTCTGGCCCCTGAAGGCGTTGCAGGCAAGATAATAGACGTTTCCTGGAATGTGTCTATTGTTCTTCTCATTACGGATTATAATAGTAATATCGATGCGCTTATTCAAGACACCAGGGCCCAGGGAATATTACAGGGTGATGGCAGCAAGGGATGTGTATTGAAATACGTTCAGAGATCGGAAAAAGTTAATGTGGGTGATTCTGTTGTATGTTCGGGTTTGGCCCGTATTTTTCCAAAAGGGTTGCTTCTGGGCACTGTTGTGAATGCGGATAAAGAAGAAATCGGGTTGTTCCAAAAGATTCAGATTGCGCCGGCGGTTGATGTTACGAGGCTTGAAGAAGTATTAGTGGTTTTGAAGAAAAGGAATGGAAGTGACGAATGATCTATTACCTTCTTATACCCGTATTTTCATTACTTTTGATTATGTTTCAAATAACGGTTCTCGATCTTCTTTTTCTGGGGAAAATAAGATTGGAATTATCGCTCATATTGGTCGTATATGCAGGCCTTCACATGGACGTCGTAAAAGGTGGAACTTTGTCTTTTGTCATGGGATTTTTTTTAGACTGTATGACAAGCTTGATTCCAGGCCTTTTTACCTTTATCTATATGGTTATATTTCTTGTTTCTAAAAGCGTTTCCTGCAGATTTTATTCTGAAAAAACTACCTTTATCATAATTTTCACATTCATATGTGCTTTTTTAGAAGGTATCATCATTTTTTTCGTCTATCAATTCATGTTTAGAGTAAATATATTAAATAATATCTTGAATACTTATTTACTCCAGTCTTTGGCTGTTGCTGTGCTTGGCCCGGTTTGCTTTACCCTGTTCAATCGTTTTGAGGCTTTGTTAAATGAGGGGAAGGAATAATAAATTAACACAATATGATCCTGGTGAATTCAGGAGAAAGCTTGGTACGTTAACATGGCTGGTGTTCTTTGCATTTACTCTCCTCATCTCCAGGATATGGTATCTCCAGGTCGTGAAAGGGGAAACCTTGCGTCAGCGTTCCAAGAATAACAGGATTCGCCTCCAGGAAATAAAACCATTACGAGGTTTGATTCTGGATGCGCGCGGTAAAATCCTGGTTGACAACCAACCATCTTTTGACATTTCAATCATTCCTGAGGCAGCAAAAGATGTTGAAAGTATAATAAAAAAGTTGGCGTATGTATGCGATGAAAGCAATGTAAAATTTTTTCGCGACTTTTCTTCTTTAAAAAATAGAAGACCTTTCGTTCCGGTTAAAATTAAAAGGAATATCGGCAGGGATGAACTTGCTGCGGTGGAGACAAATTCCCTGGATTTGCCCGGGGTGATCATAGATATTATTCCTGTGAGAAAATATATTTATGGAGAGATGATGTCTCATATTCTGGGTTATGTGGGCGAAATCAGTGATATTGAAATAAGTAAGGATTTCTATGGTCAATACAGGTCGGGTGATATTACGGGTAAATTGGGCGTTGAAAAGCAGATGGACAAGTATTTAAAGGGTGTAAGTGGTGGAGAACAGATAGAAGTGAATGTCAACGGCAGAAAATTGAATGTTCTTGGAAGGGTTGAACCTGTTTCAGGATACAATGTTATGCTAACTATTGACGTTGAGCTTCAAAAGATTTGCTGGGAAGCCTTTCAGAAGAAGGCTGGCGCTGTGATTGTTATGGACCCTCGTGATGGTTCAATACTGGCTATGGTAAGCAAACCCTCTTTTGATCCAAATTTGTTTAACAGGGGAATATCTAATGAGAACTGGAAAAAAGTTTTGAACAACTTGTTATGTCCTATGCAGAATAAGGCAATTTCAGGACAATATCCTCCGGGTTCTACGTATAAGCCTTTTGTGGCAGCGGCAGCCCTCGAAGAGGGTTTAATAACACCGGACACAAAGTTTTATTGTGATGGCACATACATGCTGGGTAACAGGACATACCGATGCTGGAAAAAGCATGGGCATGGTGAAATCAGTTTGCACCGTGCTATTGTCGAGTCTTGTGACGTCTATTTTTACAATGTGGGGAAATTATTAGGAGTTGACAAATTAGCAGAGTATTCTAAAGGTTTTGGTTTTGGAAAGAATACAGGGATACAATTTCCGGGAGAAAGGGGGGGGTTAGTGCCATCAAAAGACTGGAAGCTGGACAAACGCAAAGAACCCTGGCAGATGGGTGAAACAATTTCATTGTCTATAGGTCAAGGATTTGTGCTATTAACCCCCTTGCAACTGATCAGGGCTTACTGTGCCCTGGCAAACGGGGGGATTCTGTATAAGCCATGGCTTATAAAAGAAATTACAACAGGGAAAGGGCAGATCATCAAGGAGTTTTTCCCTGAAGTACAATCATTTATTCCTGTAAGTAAGAGAAACATTGAAATATTAAATAATGCCCTGTGGGGAGCTGTAAACGAACCTCACGGGACAGGAGGGGCTCTAAGAAGAAAAGAAAGGGATGTTTGCGGAAAAACGGGCACAGCACAGGTTGTTGGAATGCCTGAGGATGAGGAAAAACCTGATATGAAGGAAGTTTCATATCAGCACAGAGATCATGCCCTCTTTGTTTGTTTCGCACCGTATGAGAATCCTGAGGTAGCGGTAATTGTTGTTGTAGAGCATGGTGGCCATGGCGGGTCTGCCGCCGCTCCAATTGCGAGAAAGATTATTGATGATTTTTTTAAACTTAAGGATAAAAGAAATGGTTTCCAGTCTGGTGGAAGTACAAGGCTAAGACGACAAAGTGGCAAGGACCGGGCAAGGAGTAACGAAGGGCTAAAAAATAAGGATTAAGGGATTATAGGATTAAGGATTAATTGTTCTTGCTTTTTAATCCTTTAATCCATAATCCGGACAAGCCGGAAAAGCCAGCAGCTGAAAGCCTGCAGCCGTTCACGGCTTGAAATTGGAAATTAGAAATTCGGGA
>JAGGSD010000144.1 GCA_021159265.1 Syntrophobacterales bacterium
CTTGAAAGTCGAAAAACACTCTTTTGTCATTCTGAGCGATAGCGAAGGATCTGATATCATTGAGATTCTTCGTCGCTCCGTTCCTCAGAATGACACTACGTGGACTTTTTACGAATATGTCGAAAATGATAATTGATAATTATAGTTTGTTCAAGCGTTTTTTTAAATAATCCACCCAGTTGCCTCCAAACAAGAAAAGCAGGGGGAAATAGTATTTATCTCAAAAGCTTGAAACCAGGAAAACATGGGACATCATTAACAATAGCTACTTTCTTTTTTATATCTTTGCAAACAATGATGCATTCGTAAAAAGTCGAAAATACCGTCATTGCGAGCGGAGCGAAGCAATCTCACGTATTGTAACTACTTGTATTTATTAGATTGCTTCGTCGCTGCGCTCCTCGCAATGACTCGGTGGATGACTTTTTACGATATTGTCAACAATGAATATTCTTGAAAGATAAAGGGGTTCAATGTATTGTACAGACATTATCAGAAAACACGATTTTGGAGACAGGAGTAGCATCATATGAAGAATACAAAGAAAAGCCACGTTCTTATAACAGATTATATGGTATTAATTGGATTTGCTCTTGGCGCTTTCTACTGGTTTTTTGAAGCCTTCTTTAATATGTTCGTAGCAAAGTCCGGCCTTAATCCATTTCAACTGCTTGTCACACCTGAATCAGATGTAAGCTGGACACGTATGATAGTTCTATGCCTTTTCGTTATTTTTGGCGCTCACGCGCAATTTGTTATGAACGAACGTAATCAGGCTTTGAAGAAAAGTGAGAAAGATGCCGCCACCCGTGAGCGTTTTCAAAGGTTACTCTCACCCGACTTGTCTGAAATGGTTGTCTCCGGTCAGTTAAAGGTGGAAAAGGGCGGCGAGAACCGCGTGGCGACAGTAATGTTTGCCGACGTACGCAACTTCACCAAAATGAGTGAAAGAACAGACGCAAAGGAAGTTCTTAAGATACTCAACGAGTATTTCGAAATAATTGTTGACATTGTATTTCTCCATGAAGGTACAATAGATAAGTTCATCGGCGATGAGGTCATGGCAATCTGGGGAGCACCGGTAACACATGACAACGACCCGGCACGTGCCATTCATGCCGCTCTGGAAATACAATCTGCACTTGCGGAATTTAACAAAAACCGCACGTCAGAGGGCCAGCAACAAATACAATTTGGTATCGCAATTAACACGGGAAATCTTGTTGCGGGTTATATCGGTTCTACCCGTACGATGAGTTACTCCGTAATTGGTAATGTCGTTAACATTGCACATGGAATTTGCCCGGCGGCAAAGGCGGGACAGGTCATTATCTCGGAAAGTACTTATAATCAAGTCCGAAACCTTTTCGAAATAACTAAACTCGAACCGGTCCAAGCCAAAGGTAAGGGCAAACTAATACAGATTTTTGAAGTCCTTGGTGAAAAGCAATCTTCAATGCAGGCTTAATCATATCTATCATTATACAAAAAGAAACTGTAATTGCACAGGTTCACGGTTTAAAGTTAAATGTTGATTTGGGCAGAGATTTGCTTTTTGTTAGTTTGCATACTTTTCGCGTCAAGCAAGGCGCTATTTACCAGACATCAATATCTTTCACCGGTTTTTCATTGTTCCCTAACCGTGAACGGTTCGACTGAGCGATTCGACTGAGCTCGTCGCAGGCTCGCCGAAGACTGTGATCCCCTGGCCCAGACTTGTCTTCCCGGTCCCATTGCATAGAAACTCCGGGCGCAACATTCAGTGCGATTGTGCCGGGAATGCGCATTAAGTCATGCCAGGGCAGGCTTGAACCTGATAATCTGAGTGGTTACCTGTATGCTTCATCGATAAGCGAGTTGATACTTTCCATAATGATACGTGTTACTTCTTCGAACTGTGACTTATATTTGTCCTGAGATTCCCTTGAGAACAGTTTAAATCTTTCTTTAATTCTATATTTCTTTAACTGATCTTCAACAGAAAGAGGTTCTCCCACCCGATATATAACTTTACCGCTCTTCGCAACAGGAAGACTTCCGGTATAGACCTGGTCAGAATTGCTGCACCCTACGGGAACAACTTTTTTCCCTGTATTGAGCGCCAGTTGAGCGAGGCCTGTTCTGCCTTTCCCCAACTTGAGAGACCTCGTTCCTTCAGGAAAGATGATCAGATTAAGGTTCTTTTCAAAAAGGGCGCTTTTACTTAATGCGGCAACCCGATCCATAATTGCTTCATGATAGCTTTTTAAATATTCAACAAAATTATCCTTCAGAAAACCGGCCGTTTCCGATGCGATTTTCTGAAGGGCTTCACCTATTTCGTAACTGCCGTCTATCACATCTCTTACTATTCTGTATTCGCTCTTATCAATTCTTTTGCCTATCTTTTTCTTATAAAATTCTTCTATGAGATATCCCATAGATGGAACGGGAATTAAATTGCACGCATCAAGGACCTTTCCCAGAATATAATTTCTGTAATATTTTCCCTTTACCCACACTGTTGTGTATGGAAAATTCTTAATTGTCCACAGTTTATACTGAAACGGCCAGTAATTAAACCTGTCAGTATGATTCATGGCGAAAATGACCGTTTCATCCGTCGGAATTTTTTCTATATTTTCCACTTGAATATCTACATTGGCAAAAATTCGATAATTAGGTGTCAAAAAGAATGTCGCCAACAATTTTTGCATTATCGGATTCGAACTAAGACTTATTTTCTTCAAATACTCAAGATCTATCATGTTACTCTCTTCACTAGTAATTACTCAGGTTCAAAGGCACAGAGGCACAAAGCTTATTTGGTTTGCTATTAGTATAACAAAATGCAAAAAGTCTCTATCAAATGATACGCTTGACGGCTCAGTCGAATCGTGCCTTTGTCACTCTGTGCCTACCTGAGTAGTTAACAAATCTCTTTATATTACAATCAGTTTATGCTCCTTTGATATTGAGCAGGTGTTATTTGATGATTACACTGGTTTGAACGCGAGAAACGTTTTCAGATTATCTCCCTCTCCCCTATGGAGATAATCAACATGCAGCGGCATTCCCACTTTTATAGTTTCAGGGTTTCTTGCATCCACCCCTTCAATGCGCGCATCCACCCTTGTCCCCTCGTCCAACTCTACCACACCCACACAGTAGGGATTAGTTCTGCTAAAACCTTCGTCAATCATAAGTTTGGGGCCTACAGCTATGCAGGTAAACGCGGCAAGTCTGCCCGTTCCTTTCATTTTGACCCATTCCATTTCCGAGCCATAACACTTTATACATAATGAGCGGGGAGGCGTATACAAAGCTCCGCATTTCTTGCATCTGGAACCCATAAGTTTGTCTTCATTAAGATACTGACGAAAAGATATATCGCTAAAAGTTCTTTCTTCCATTTATCTATCTCCTTTCAAGAATCGTGAACGTACAAGTACCCCCAGTGCCTCCCAGATTATGAGCTGCTCCGATTCTTAAATCCTTGTTTGGAATTTGACGTTCGCCGGCTTCATTTCTCAACTGTTTCCATACTTCAATAAGCTGGCCCACCCCGGTTGCTCCAACAGGATGACCTTTGCATTTGAGTCCACCGGAGGTATTGATAGGTTTAGATCCGTCTCTCTTCGTTAAACCTTCCGCAATAGCCTTATATCCTTCTCCAGGTTTAAAAAATCCCAGATCCTCTATGTGAAGGAGTTCCGCCATGGAAAAACAGTCATGCACTTCGGAAAACTGGATGTCTGCCGGAGTAAGTCCTGACATGTTGTAGGCCTCATAAGCCGCATTTTTTGTTGCTTCCATAGATGTAAGGTCACCGGCAGCATGCAATCCCCTGCCGCTACCCTGGCCGATCCCCTTTACATATAAAGGATCATCGGTAAAGTTCCTGGCAATATCCTCGGCCACCAGTAACATACATGATGCGCCATCGCTGATAGGACAGCAATCGAAAAGTCTCATTGGCCAGGCAACAACGGGATTTGCAGCCGGATCCCGGAGAAAGGCTTTTTCATCCTCCCATTGGGGGACAGGTTTTCCCTGTTTTTCGGCCTTCGCCATTTTATTTCTCATTATGTCACGTATGGTCAATTTAATCTGCGCCTTCGGATTCAGAGGAGCGTTTTCATGACTCTTAATGGTAATATCCATAAGATCTTCATGCGATGCGCCATATTTCGCGAAATAGGCAGTTGCCAATACTCCGAAAACTCCCGGAAACGTAAATCCAACATTGCCCTCATAGGGATATGTCCCCAAGGCTAATCCTTCGGCGACTTCTTCAGTGGTACATTTTGACATCTCTTCAACACCACCTACCAAAACCATATCGTAAAATCCTGAAGCTATGGCAAATACACCCTCGCGAAAGGCCAGCGCGCTGGATGCACATGCCCCCTCCGTTCTTGTTGAGGGTTTCGGCGCAATCCCAACCAAATCGGAAATAATAGGTCCCCAATGTCCCTGATGCACAAAAAAATCGTTTGTAAAGTTTCCGAGATAAATAGCCTCTATCTCGTTGGGATCCACACCCTTATCTACGGACGAAATCATCTCGTTAAAAGCATCAACAAACAGATCTTTCGAATCCTTATTTTTGAACATGCCAAAATTGGACATGCCTGCCCCGACTACAGCCACTCCCCGTGAAAGTTTCTTTTGTTTTTTCATTCTTCAAACTCCCCAAATAGTATTATCTTGATATTTTAGGTCAAAAGAAGTCGAAAAGGGGTCAAGTCTACGTTTGACTTATGTCACCCAATAATTCTGACCGCCCTCCATCATTGTTACTCCTCTGCCCCATAAAACAAAAAACCCGCTTTCTTTTCCGAGAAACGGGGGTTTATTTTCGATCACTCCCCGACTCCCCGGCTGTGGATGAAATGTTATATTTTTACAGAGTGGTGAAACCTTCTTCAACTGTTTGAGAAAAATACACTCTGAGACGAAAATGTCAAGCACTTTCCGCACGAAGTGTGGCGGGGACTATGGTTCATCGTTCATGTATCGTAATTCGGGGATCGGGGGAAAAGCAGTGGGGAGCGCCACTATGCCGTTTTACGGCATTATAATGGAAAGTAACTTTTACAAAGCATGTTT